>JAEYOU010000399.1 GCA_023411405.1 Pseudomonadota bacterium
GACGTGGAGCGCGCGCTCGGCCCGGGCGCGCAGGGGCTCTCGTTCGGGCGCGGGGAGGTGACGTACCTGGGCCTGGCCGGCGATCGCGAGGCGCCGTTCATGGAGCCGCAGGTCCTGCCCTGCGAGCGCCTGCGCGGCCCGCTCAAGCTGCCGTCGTGCCCCGATCGGGCGGAGCTCCGCGCGGACGCCTGGCACTTCACGGGCCGTGGAGCGGGGCACGGCGAGGGCCTGGACGTGGAGTGGGCCGCCCGGAGCGGCCTCCGGGCCGAGGAGATCCTGCTGCGGGCCTACGGCCCGGCGGTGCGCTGAGCCGCGTCGCCCGCGGCGCGCGCCAGGGGCAGGTGGACGGTGAAGGTGGTCCCCACCCCCGGGCTGGAGGCGACGCGGATCCGCCCGCCGTGCGCCTCGACGAGCCCCTTCACGATGAACAGCCCGAGGCCCAGGCCCTCGCCCTCGTGCCGGTGCCCGCGGTAGTAGCGCTCGAAGATCCGCTCGAGGTCCGCCTCGGGGATCCCGGCGCCCCGGTCCTCGATGGTGATCCGCACCGCCTCGCCGTCCCGCTCCCCGCCGATCCGCACGGGCCCCTCCGCGTACTTGAGCGCGTTCCCGAGGAGGTTCACGAGGATCCGGTCGAGCCGGTCCGGATCGACGTCGAGCGGCGGCAGGGTCGGGTCGACCAGGTTCTCGACGCGGCTCGACTCGAGCACGCCCTGCTCCACCTCGAGCAGGTGATCGACGAACGGCCGGAGGTCCACCGGCTCGCGCGCGAGCCGCAGCCCGCCGCCCTCGAGGCGGGCCGCGTCGGTGAGGTCGCGCAGCATCCGCTCCATGCGGCGGCCGGCGAACCGGATCGCGGCCACCGGGCGGCGCAGGCCGGGATCCTCCGGCGCGACGCGGGAGATCCGGTCCGCCTGGAGCAGGACCACCTGGAGCGGGTTCCGGAGGTCGTGCGAGACGGCGCGCAGGAAGTCCTCGCGCTGCTCGCGCATCCGCTCGAGGCGGCGGATGGTCACGACGAGCTCGTCCTCGACGTGGGCGCGCAGCGCCTCGAGCGCGCGGTACGGCCGGAGCAGGGCGGCCACGAAGAGCGCGTCGAAGAGGAACCAGAAGCCCACCGCCAGGTAGGCGTGGCCGGCCATGTTGAGCAGGTCGTGCGGGTGCCGGTACAGCGAGAAGCAGAGCTCGGCCACCCCCATGAACACCAGGGCGACGGAGACCTTCGAGAGCGGCCCCTCGCCCGGGATCGAGCGGCCGCGCCGCGAGGCCACGTACGCGCCGGCGAACGAGCCGGCGGCGAGCGCCCACTCGTAGACGATCTTGAGCGGGGTGAGGCCCCTCCCCTCGACGTAGAACCAGGCGTGATCCGCCGGGAGGGACGTCTCCAGGGCGACCAGCCCCGCGACCAGCGCGAGGGCGATGGGCACGAGCCACCGCCGGTGGAGGAGCGGGCTCTCGCTCTCCGGCTTGAGCCACAGCACGGCGAGCAGCGCGACGAGGATCCAGGTCCGGGCCGCGAACCAGTAGAAGATCCCGCGCTCGACCGACGAGGGGCCGAGGAACCCGGGCATGCCGGGGAACACGAGCAGGTGGAAGAGCTCGAGGAGCCCCATCCCGAGGAACGAGGCGCCGAGGAACCGCGCCCGCGCCTCGCGGAACATCTGCGTCCCGCCCGCGAGCCACTGCACCGCGAACGTGGCGAGCGCCACGGCGCACATCGCGATCTCGAACGCGACGTGCAGCGGGAGGTAGAAGCCGGCCGACAGCGTGACCGGGTGCTCGTAGACGGCGAGGCTCGCCAGGACCAGGAACGGGACGAGCCCGAGGGCCAGCCAGAGGGGGAAGCGCCGGGCGCTGGGCTCTGGGGCGGCGGTCAAGCGGGACGACCTCGAAGGGGCCTCGGGGTGCCGAGTGCTCCCGTTGTACCGCGGATGGCGCGCCGCTTGCCAGGGCGTCCCCGCGCGTTAGGTTGCGCGCATGAGAATGGACAGGCTGACGGTCAAGGCCCAGGAGGCCATCGCCGGCGCGCAGGGGGAGGCGCGCCGCCGCGACCACCAGGCCATCGACGTCGAGCACCTCGTGCTGGCGCTGCTCGCGCCGGAGGACGGGATCGCCCGCGCGATCCTCGGCAAGGTCGGCGCCGAGCCGGCGCGGCTCCTCGCGCACGTCGAGGACGAGCTGCGCACCGTCCCCAAGGTGAGCGGCGCCGCCGAGCCGTACCCGGCGCACCGCCTCATGAAGCTGCTCGACCGGGCGGACGACGACGCGCGCAAGCTCAAGGACGAGTACGTCTCGACCGAGCACCTCCTCCTCGCGGCGACCGAGGAGAAGACCGGCGCGGGGCAGGCGCTCCGGAGCGCGGGCGTGACCGCGGAGCGGGTCCGCGCCGCGATCCAGGACGTCCGCGGCGGCGCGCGCGTGCAGAGCCCGGAGGCCGAGAGCCAGTACCGCGCGCTCGAGAAGTACGCGAAGGACCTCACCCAGCTCGCGAAGCAGGGGAAGCTCGACCCGGTCATCGGCCGCGACGAGGAGATCCGCCGGGTCATCCAGATCCTGTCCCGGCGCACGAAGAACAACCCGGTGCTGGTCGGCGACCCCGGCGTCGGCAAGACGGCGATCGTCGAGGGCCTCGCGCGCCGGATCGTGGACGGCGACGTCCCCGAGGGGCTGAAGGGGAAGCGGCTGCTCGCGCTCGACCTCTCGGCCATGATCGCGGGCGCGAAGTTCCGCGGCGAGTTCGAGGAGCGGCTCAAGGCGGTGCTCAAGGAGGTGACCGCCTCCGAGGGCCAGCTCGTCCTCTTCATCGACGAGATGCACACCATCGTCGGCGCGGGCGCGGCCGAGGGCGCGATGGACGCGGGCAACATGCTGAAGCCGGCGCTCGCGCGCGGCGAGCTGCACGCCATCGGCGCGACCACCGTGGACGAGTACCGCAAGCACGTCGAGAAGGACCCCGCGCTCGAGCGCCGCTTCCAGCCGGTGTTCGTGGGCGAGCCGTCGGTCGCGGACACGATCTCCATCCTGCGCGGCCTGAAGGAGCGGTACGAGCTCCACCACAAGGTGCGCATCCAGGACGCGGCGCTGGTCGAGGCGGCCCGGCTCTCGAGCCGGTACATCTCCGACCGGTTCCTGCCGGACAAGGCGATCGACCTCGTGGACGAGGCGGCGAGCCGGCTCCGCATCGAGATCGACTCGATGCCGACCGAGGTGGACGAGGTGCGCCGCAGGATCGCGCAGCTCGAGATCGAGCGGCAGGGGCTCAAGCGCGAGCAGGACGAGGCGAGCCGCACGCGGCTCGGCGCCGTCGAGAAGGAGCTCGCGGCGCTCAACGAGGAGCTCACCGCGCTGAAGGGCCGCTGGGACGCGGAGAAGGGGGTCCTCCGCGCGCTCAACGAGGCGCGCCAGGAGGTCGAGGGGCTCCGGAACGACCAGGCCCGCGCCGAGCGGGAGGCCGACTTCAACCGGGCCGCGGAGATCAAGTTCGGCAAGCTCCCCCAGGTCCAGCAGCGGGTGAAGGCCGCCGAGGCGCGGCTCGCCGAGCTGCACGCGGCCGGCGCGATGCTCAAGGAGGAGGTCAACCCGGAGGAGATCGCCGAGGTGGTCGCCAAGTGGACCGGCATCCCGGTCTCGCGGCTCGTCGAGGGCGAGGTCCAGAAGCTGCTCCAGATGGAGGAGCGGCTCGCGGCGCGCGTGGTCGGCCAGCGCGAGGCGGTGGACGCCGTCTCCGCCGCCGTCCGCCGGGCCCGCTCCGGCCTCTCCGATCCGAACCGGCCGATCGGGTCGTTCATCTTCCTCGGCCCGACCGGGGTCGGGAAGACCGAGACCGCCCGCGCGCTCGCCGAGTTCCTCTTCGACGACGAGGCGGCGCTCGTCCGGATCGACATGTCCGAGTACATGGAGAAGCACGCCGTCTCGCGGCTCATCGGCGCGCCCCCGGGCTACGTCGGGTACGAGGAGGGCGGCCAGCTCACGGAGGCCGTGCGGCGGCGGCCGTACTCCGTGGTCCTCCTCGACGAGATCGAGAAGGCCCACCACGACGTGTTCAACGTGCTCCTCCAGATCCTCGACGACGGCCGGCTCACGGACGGGCAGGGGCGCACGGTGGACTTCCGGAACGCGGTCCTCATCATGACGTCGAACCTCGGCTCCGCGGAGATCCAGCGGCTCGCCGCGCGACCCGGGGCCAACCTGGCGGAGATCCGCGAGGCCGCGCTCGAGAACCTGCGGGCGGAGTTCCGGCCGGAGTTCCTGAACCGCGTGGACGACATCGTGGTGTTCCGGCCGCTCTCCCGTGCGGACATCGGGCGGATCGTCGAGATCCAGCTCGCCCGCCTCCGGAGGCTCCTCGCAGAGCGGCAGCTCACGCTCGAGCTCTCCGAGGCCGCGCGCGAGGGCATCGCCGACGCCGGGTACGATCCCGTCTACGGCGCCCGCCCGCTCAAGCGGGCGCTGCAGCGGCTCGTGCAGGACCCGCTCGCCACCAAGGTGCTCCGCGGCGAGTTCCAGCCGGGCGACCACGTCGTCGTGGAGGAGGGGAAGGACGGGGCCCTGGCGTTCACCAAGGGTCAGCCGGCTCCGGTGACGGTGCATTGATCGAACGGGGGCTGTGCCTCTCCCCCCGGCTTCGCCGGGGTCCTCCGCTCGCGTGTTATGATCGCGCCATGCCCTTCGAGAACCCGCCGGTCACGCACCGCCCCGCCCCCTCGTACATGGCGCAGGATCGGAGCGACGCGGAGCGCCGCTTCATGTCCGCCGTGTACCGCTGGATGACGCTCGGCCTGGTCGTCACGGCCGCCGTCGCCGCCTACGTGGCGACGAACGAGACGCTCCTGCAGCTCGTGTTCGGGACGCGGTTCGCGCTCCTCGGCCTCTTCCTCGTCGAGATCGGCCTGGTCATCGCCATCGGGCGCATCTCCCACCGCCTGTCGGGCGCCGCCGCGGGCGGGCTCTTCGTGGTCTACGCGGCCCTGAACGGCGTGACGCTCTCCGCCATCCTGCTCGTCTACACCGGCGCGTCGATCACCCAGGCCTTCCTCATCGCCGGCGGCATGTTCGCGGCGATGAGCGTCTACGGCACCGTGACGAGGCGCGACCTGACGAGCTGGCGCCAGTTCCTCTTCATGGGGCTCATCGGCGTCGTCATCGCCAGCCTGGTGAACCTCTTCCTCCGCTCCGACATGCTGAGCTGGGTCGTGTCCTTCGCCGCGGTGATCGTCTTCACCGGCCTCACCGCCTACGACACCCAGAAGCTCCGGGCGCTGGCAGCCGCCGGCGGCGGGACGGCCGGCCTGGCCGTGAACGGCGCGCTGATGCTCTACCTGGACTTCATCAACCTGCTGCTCGCCATCCTCCGGCTGTTCGGCCGCCGGCGCTGAGCGCCGTCCGCCGGGCAGGGCGACGCGGCATCAGGACGAGCGCGACGTCGCCCGCGCCAGCGCCGCCGCGATCCCGGGATCGCCCGGCGCGACCCGGGCCGCCTGGCGCAGGAGCGTCTGCGCGACGTTGGGCTGGTTCCGCGCGAGCCGCTCCAGCGCGCGCGCGTAGAGCGCCTCGGCCTCGGGCGAGCGGCCGCCGAACGACGGGATCGCGTCGTTCCGCGGCGCCCAGGCGTCGGCGCCGAGCATGGGCGGCGCGAACGTGCCCTTCGGCGGGGCGTCGCCGAGCACGTGCTTCCACGCGGCCGGGTGGACCGAGGCCCCGCGCTGCAGCGTGGCGCGCCGGTGGGCGAGGAGCGAGAAGAAGGTGGGCTGGAGCGACGTCCACCGATCGAGGAACCGCTCGCGGAGCGCCTTCACGGTGGCCCCCTCGCCGATGGCGCGGACGAGCTCGAGCTGCTCCTCCGAGAGGTCGACGATCAGCCGCGGCGGCGGCCCGAGCCAGACCATCGAGCGGAGCGCGATCCGGTCCGGCACCCGCGGCTGCGCGCGCAGGCCGGGGGAGCTCTGGACCAGCCGCGCGAACCACGCGTGCGTCGCCCGCCGCGCGTCGGCGTCGAAGGCGACGCCCAGGCGCCACGGGCTCACGTCGGTGGTCCAGGCGATCCGCGCCGGCACCCGCAGCCCGTCCGAGAGGCCGTGCGCGTAGAGCCGGAGCAGGATCGGCTCGCCGCGGTGGACGAAGCGCGGCGAGGAGAGCCGGCAGCCGGCCGCGCCGACGTCCTCCGTCTCCGCGTCGAACGTGCGCCGCGCCGCCGTGACGGCTGCGAGGCACCGGGCCATGACGCGCGGCGCGCGCCGGGGGTTCTCGATGTAGTCCAGCATCGGCCGGGCACCCTACTCCGGCGAGGTGCCGGAGCTGGAGAGCCGGGCGAGCGGGCGGTCGGCGGCCGGGGCTACCGCACCTTCTCGAACCGCAGCGTCACCGGCACCGCGCCGTCGGCGCCGCCGAGCTCGTCGTCGAGCTCGAGCGCGGCGAGGAGGCGCGACGCCTGGAGCGCGGCGATCACGGAAGGCAGCCGGTACCGGCGGGTGACGACGGTCCTCTCGCCTCGCAGGACGAGCCGGAGCCCGCGCAGGTAGTCCTCGCTCGCGCGGTCGCCCGCCGAGGGGCGCCGGCTCGCGTCGTCCGAGACGGCCACGAGCTCGAGCTTCTTCCCCTCGAGCGCGGTGAGCGCCGCGCGGCGGAGGTCGTAGCGGATCGTCTCCCCCCGCACGTTCTGGACGACCGTCACCACGCGGACCTCGTCGCGGACGACCGACGCCTGGACCTCGTACACGAGGCCGCTGGCCACCTCGATCCGGTACGCGTGCGTGCCCTCCTCGGGGCTGAGCGGCATCGGGTTGGGCGCGAGGCCAGGGATGCGGTACGCGCCGGCGGCGGGGCGGGCGAGCACGGACTTCGTGCCGCCGCAGCCGGTGAGCGCGGCCAGCGCGGCGAGGACGGCGAGGGTCGTGCGCATCGAGCCTCCGGGTCTACTTCGCCTTGATCCACCCCTCTGCGGTGAGGAGCTCGGCGGTGAGCACCGCGCCGCCGGCGGCGCCGCGCACGGTGTTGTGCGAGAGGCAGACGAACCGGTAGTCGAACATCGGGTCGGGCCGGAGCCGGCCGATTGTGACGCCCATGCCGTTGCCCGCGTCGCGGTCGAGCCTGGTCTGCGGGCGGGCGTCGTCCTCGAAGTAGGTGAGGAACGGCGCCGGGGCCGAGGGGAGCTTCAGCGCCTGCGGCTTGCCGGCGAACGTCTTCCAGGCCTCGAGCACCTGCTCGCGCGACGGCTTGCGATCGAAGCTCACGAAGACGGCGGCCAGGTGGCCGTCGGAGGCGGGGACGCGGATGCACTGCGCGGTGATGACGGGCTCCGCCGCGGGGACGATCCGGCCGTCGGCGTACGTGCCCCAGATCTTGAGCGGCTCCTTCTCGCTCTTCTCCTCCTCGCCCTTGATGAACGGGATGACGTTGTCGACCATCTCCGGCCAGCTCTCGAACGTCTTCCCGGCGCCGGAGATCGCCTGGTACGTGCAGACGGCGATCCGCTTCGGCCCGAAGGACATGAGCGGGTGGAGGGCGGGCACGTAGCTCTGGAGCGAGCAGTTGGGCTTCACCGCCACGAAGCCGCGCGCGGTGCCGAGCCGGCGGCGCTGCGCCTCGACGGCCGCCGTGTGCTCCGGGTTCACCTCCGGGATCATCATCGGCACGTCGGGCGTGGCGCGGTGCGCGGAGTTGTTCGAGACGACCGGCGTCTCGGCCCGGGCGTACGCCTCCTCGAGCTTCGCCGTCTCCTCCTTGGACATGTCGACCGCGCAGAAGACGAAGTCGACCGCGCCGGCGATCTTCTCCACCGCCGAGGCGTCCTGGACCGTGAGGCCCGCGGTCGCGGCCGGGATCGGGGTCTTCATCGCCCAGCGGCCCTTCACCGCCTCGGCGTACGGCTTGCCGGCCGAGCTGGGGCTCGCGGCGACGAGGCTGACCTCGTACCAGGGGTGGTTCTCGAGCAGGGCGAGGAAGCGCTGACCGACCATGCCGGTCGCGCCGAGGACTCCGACCTTCAGCTTCTTCTGGCTCATGATTGGCTCCGCCGCGGTGCGGGAAAGGGCGGAAGTCTAGCATGACGCCGCGCCCGGGCCCCAGGCATCGGGCCTCAGGCCTCAGGCCTCGGGCAAGAGGCAGACAGATCGCCTCAGTCGGCGTCGTCCTCCGCGCCGTCGGCCGCCCCGGCGGCGCCGTAGAAGACCTCTTCCAGGAACAGCCCTTGCGGCGGCGCCGTCGGCCCCGCGCGGGTCCGATCCCCGCTCTCGAGCAGCGCCGGGATGGACGCCGCCGCGCGCTTGCCGCGCCCGACCTCGGCGAGCGTCCCCACGATGTTGCGCACCATGTGCTTCACGAAGGCGGTCGCCTCGATCACGACGTCGATCCGCCCGCCGCGCGCGCCCAGCACCTCCAGGCGCCGCACCTCGCGGATCGCGTGGCGGCAGGCGCAGTCGCTCGCCTGGAAGGCGGCGAAGTCGTGGCGGCCGACGAGGTGCGCCGCGGCCTCCCGCATCGCGCCCGCGTCGAGCGGCACGAAGTGCTGCCAGGCGTGGAGGCGCGTGAGCGGCGCGCGGATCGGCCCGTTCTCGAGGACGTACCGGTAGCGCTTGCCGCGGGCGCTGCGCCGGGCGTCGAAGCCGTCCGGCTCGAGCCGCGCGGCGCGGACCGCGACGTCGGGCGGCAGGAGGGCGTTCATCCCCTGCACGTACGCGCGCAGCGGGAGCGGCGCGGGCTCGGGGAAGCTCGCCACCTGCCCACGCGCGTGCACCCCCGCGTCGGTCCGGCCGGCGGCCGTGACGCGGCGCGGCTCGTGGTGGAGCGTGGCCAGCGCGCGCTCCACCTCGGCCTGCACGGACGGGCCGTTGGGCTGGACCTGCCAGCCCACGTACCGGCTCCCGTCGTACTCGAGGACGAGCGTCACCACGGACACGACGGGAGGCTAACACGCACACCGGCTCGCGCGCCGGCCTCCCATGACGCGGCGCGCGGGGTTCGCGTCGGGAGCCGCCGCGGGCGCTACACTGCTCGTGCAGGCGTGCGGGCACACGTGGGGTGCGGTGCAGCACCTCTCGGGCCGGCCCGTCCACCTGGGCGCCATGCTCCGGGCCGTGCTCGGCCGGCTGCCCGCGGTGCTCGGCCTCATGGCTTTCGGCGTTCTGGGGGTCCTCGGCTCCGGGCTGGCCCTCACCTCGGTCGGGGCCGTCTTCTCGTACCTGGGCGGCGGCGGGTTCGTCGCCGGGGCCCTGACCGTGATCTCCGTCCCGTTCCTCCTCGTCCTCGGCACCGCGCTCTCCCTCGCCCTCCCGATCATCGTCGCCGAGCGCGCCGGGCCGGTCGCCGGGCTCCGGCGGAGCTTTGCGCTCACGCGCGGCCGCCGCGTCGAGCTCTTCCCGGCGCTGCTCGTCGTCGCGCTCGCGCTGGCGGCGCTCCTGGCGGCCCAGGTCGGCCTCGTGGCGACGCAGCTCGGCGCGGGCGGGCTCCCGGACACGGGGCCGGCGATCTCCGTCGGCCGGATGCTGGTCATGGCCGTCCTCAGCATCCTGGCCGCGCCGCTCCCCTGGGTCGCGCCGGCGGTCGCGTACCACGACCTCCGGCTCGAGAAGGAGGGCTCCGTCGAGCTGGCGCAGGTCTTCGAGTGACCCGGCGTGGAGCGCGACCCGGCCCGCGGCTCGGCTAGACTCGGACGCCGTGCCCACCTCCGAGCCGCGCCTCCCCCGCCTCGGCCCCGCCGCCGCGGCGCTCGCGACCTTCGTCCTCCACGCCGCCGCCGGCGGCCGCTACGGCCTCTTCCGCGACGAGCTCTACTTCCTCGTCTGCGGACAGCGCCTCGCCACCGGCTACGTCGATCAGCCGCCCGGCATCGCGCTCGTCGCGCGGCTCGCGGGCGCGCTCTTCGGGACGTGGGTCCCGGGCGTCCGGGTCCTCGCCTGGGTCGCGACCGCGGCGACGGTGTACCT
>JAEYOU010000707.1 GCA_023411405.1 Pseudomonadota bacterium
GGCGTGGGGTCCGCGGCTGCCGGCACCGCGGGCACCTCCGCCGGCGCCGCGAGCTCGAACCGGATCGGGACGGAGGCTGCGGCCCCCCCGGCGAGCGGCGCGAGCGCCTGCTCCACGCACCGCGCCAGCGCGGCGGACCCGGTGGAGTCCGCGGAGATGGAGATGCGGGCCCCGAGGTCCACCACCACGAGCCCGTCGAGCGCGGGCGTCTTCCGGAGCTCCTCTGCGTAGCAGGCGGTGAGCTCCGCCCGCTTCGTGAGGACCACCTTCTTGGCCTCGGAGGGCCCGGCGATCGGCTCCCCCACGTCGACGGCCGGCGCCGCGCCGACCGCCAGCGTCATCGACGGGCGATCCCCCGCGACGCCGCCCCACGCGAGCGAGGCGTCGCCGTCGAGCCAGGTCCACTCCACCGGCTCGACGCCGAGATCGACGCGCTTCCCGCCCGCGCCGGAGGCGCAGATCGCGTCGTCGGGCAGATCGAACACGAGCCGGAGCGAGAGCCGCCTCGAGGACTGCGCCGCGAGGATGCGCCGCGCCACCGTCGCGTTCACCTGGACGGGCAGCCCGCGCTGGTCCACGGCCGTGATCACGGCGGCGCTCCCCAGCCGGAGCTTCGCAGGCTCGGAGACCTCGAGCCGCTGCTCCGGCCCGTCGTAGGGCGCGAACGCGATCCCGGCCGCCGGCACGGTGACCTCGTACCGGCCCGTCATCGCCTCGTCCCGGAGCGCCTCGTGGCGGGTCCGGGCCTCGCCCTTCGCGACCGCGTCGCCCTTGAGCCGGAGCCGCTCGGCCGGGACGAGCCGCCGGCACAGCCGCGCCAGGTCGTCGGCGCCGGCGAGCGGCCGGACCTGTTCGGCGGGAGCACCCTCCGCGCGGAGCGTGGCGGGCGTGGCGGGGGCCTTTGCGGGCGTCGCGGCGAGCATCAGGATGGTGAGCGCAGGGACCATGCGCTCATGGTATCCCCCGCGCCGGCCCCGGTGGAGGGTCACACCCCCACGCGGATCCGCAGCGCCCCCGGCAGGATCGTGAACCGGGCCGGCAGGGTACCGGGGTTCTCCCCGTCCACGTCGAGGTTCACCACCTCGTCACCCGCCGGCTCCACCTCGACGACCTTGGCCCGCAGGACCCGCGTGTTCGGGAGCTGCAGGTGCGTGCCGTCGTAGAGCATCGGCCGCTTCACGACGAAGTCCACGAGCCCGAGCCCCTTCCAGACGACGACGTCGAAGAGGCCGTCGTCCATGCGCGCGTCCGGGGCGACCATCATCCCGCCGCCGAAGTACCGGCCGTTGCAGACCGAGAGCGCCGTCAGCGGCTCCTCGTGCCAGGCGCCGCCGTCGATGCGCCAGCGCACCGGCCGATCGCTCCAGCCGACCAGCGCCCGGGCCGTCGCGAGCATGAACGAGAGCTTGCCCGACGGCAGCCGGATCCCGTGATTCACCAGGCGTGACACGACCCCGGAGATGCCCAGGCCGGCGACGTTGGCGAAGTGACGCACCTGGCGGGTCCCGTCGGGGCCGGCGAACTCGACACGCCCGAGATCGAGCACGGCGACGTTGCGGCTGGCGAGCGCCTGGGCCGCGCCGGCGACGTCCTGCGCGATGCCGATGGTGCGCCGGAAGTCACCGCCCGTCCCGCGGGGGATGTAGCCGAAGAGCGGCCCTCCCTGTCCGCCGGGAGCCTGCTGCATGCCGTCGATCACCTCGCTCGCGGTGCCGTCCCCGCCGACCGCGACGAGCAGCTCCCCACCCGCGGCGATCGCCTCCTGGGCGAGTCGGACCCCGTCCCCGCGCGCGTGGGTGAAGGCGCACTCGAAGTCGCCGACGGCCGAACGCACCGCGCGGGCGATGGCGTCGAAGTGGCGCCCCGTCCGCCCGGAGGCGCTCGCGGGGTTCACGATGAGGAATGGCTTCACGTGCGTGCAACATAGCAGCGGGTGAGGGAAGGGCGCACCCGGAACTGCGGCTGCCCGACGCGGCGCGTCAGGCCCGGCGCGCCCGACGGCGCGTCACGGCGTTGACGCCGTCGCGGCCCCGCGCCCGTGGCGCGCGCCGTGCACAGCGCCCTCCTGCGCCAGCGGCCCGGCGCTCCACGACCGCGCCCGCCTCACCGAGGTCCCCGTGAACCGAATCTCGACGATCCAAGATCTCCGCGGCAAGCCGGTCCTCTTCCCCGCCGAGCCGGGGCTGGCGGACCACGTGCAGCGCACCCTGCACGGCCACGAGTACCCGTGCGTGTTCCCGGACGTCTTCCACCCCGCGACGATCGTCGACGTCGGGGCGCACGTCGGGTCCGCCGCGCTGTACTTCCGCCACGTCTACCCCTCGGCGCGGATCATCGCGTTCGAGCCGAACCCCGCGTCGTTCGCGCTGCTGGAGCGGAACGCGGCGAACGAGGAGCGCCTCGAGGTCCACGCGCTGGCGATCGGCGCGGGCGACGCCGAGACCACGCTCTTCACCGGCAGGTACAGCAGCATGCAGGCGTCGCTGGTGCCGAGCGAGGAGAACGGCGCGGACGGCGTGCGCGTGCGGGTGCGCGCGATCACGAGCGTGCTGGCCGAGCTCGGCGTCGACCGCGTGGCGGTGCTCAAGGTCGACACGGAGGGGATGGAGCTCCCCATCCTGCGGGCGCTCGGCGCCACCCTGCACGAGGTGGACGTCGTCTACCTCGAGTACCACAGCGAGGCGGACCGGCGCGCGATCGACGAGCTCCTGGGCACGCACCACCTCCTCTTCGCCTCCCGGGCGAACGAGCCGGACCGCGGGACCCTGACCTACGCGCGCCGCGCGTCCCTGGCGCGCTGGCGCGAGGAGTCGCGGACGGCGCGCTACTCCTTCCCGAAGGGGGAGCTCCCCGCCGTACCGCGGCTGAGCGTGATTGTCCCCACGTACGGGAGGCCCGAGCGCATCGGCACGCTGCTCGCGCACCTCGCGCGCCAGACGCTGCCGGCGAGCGACTTCGAGGTGGTGGTGGTCGACGACGGCTCCCCCACGCCGATCGCGCTCGAGCCCGACGCGTACCCGTTCGCGCTGCGGCTCATCCGCCAGCGGAACGCAGGGCCGGCTTCGGCGCGAAACCGCGCCATCCGCAACGCCCGCGCCGACCTCCTGCTCATCCTGAACGACGACGCCGTGCCGCGCCCGGACCTCCTCGAGGTGCACCTCGCGGCGCACGGCGCCGCCGGCGACCGCGTCGCCGTGCTGGGCGCGTTCCCGTTCACGGCGCGGTCGCTCCGGGAGCCGTTCACCCGGCTGCTCGCGGGGACGAACCTGCTGTTCGACGAGCCCGGGCTCCGCCCCGGGGCGCTCCACGACTGGACGTTCTTCTGGACCTGCAACATCAGCCTCCGGCGCGCGCTCCTCGACGAGGTGGGCGGGTTCGACGCCGCGACGTTCCGCGACGCCATCGTGGAGGACGTCGAGCTCGGGTATCGCCTGCAGCAGCGCGGGGTCCGCGTGCTCTACCGGGCCGACGCCGTCTGCGAGCACGAGCACGCGCTCACGGCGGACGACTACTTCGGGCGCGCGTTCAAGCTGGGCGTCAACGTCGCGAAGATGTACCGCAAGCACCGCGACATGCGCATCCTCTGGCAGCGCCCGGGCGTGGACCTCGAGCGCTTCCGGGAGAAGGCGCAGGCGGTCTGCGCCGAGGGGATGCCGCTGGTCGAGCCGTTCCTCGACGAGCTGCGCCGGTGGGCCGACGGCGCGCGCGATCGCGACGTGCCGGCGGAGGAGCTGGAGGGCCTCCGCGGCCGGGTGCGGGCGATCTCGATCGCCCCCACGCTGCGCGGGATGCTCGAGGAGCTGGCCCGGCCCGCCCCCGCTCCGGCCGCCGCCGCCGATCCGCCCGCCGCGAAGCTCACCTCGATCGTCCTCTGCTCGCACGACGCCCTCGCGAAGACCCGGGCCTGCGTGGAGTCGCTCCGGCGCACCGCCGACCCGGCCCACCCCACCGAGCTGATCATCGTGGACAACGGCTCGACGGACGGGAGCGCGGAGTGGCTCGCGGCGCAGCCGGACGTCCGGCTCGTCCGGAACGCCGAGAACGTGGGCGCCCCCGCCGCGCGCAACCAGGCGCTGGCGCTGGCCCGGGGCGCGTACGTCGCCTTCCTGGACAACGACGTGGTGGTCACCCCGGGCTGGCTGCGGCGGCTGCTCCACCACGCCGAGGCGAAGCCGCGGGTCGGGTGCGTGGGGGCCTGCGCCGATCGTGCCTCGCACGGCCAGACGGTCGAGTACGCGGGGCCGACGGACCCCGCTGCCCTCGCGGCGTTCGCGGACCGCCGCGCCCGGGAGCACGACCAGGCCTCGAAGCGGGCGCTCACGCTGGCGTCGTTCTGCCTCCTGGTGAAGCGCGAGGTCGTCGAGCGCATCGGCGGCTTCGACGAGCGGTTCTCGCCCTGGGGGTTCGAGGACGACGATCTGACGCTGCGGGCCGCGCTCGCCGGGTTCGAGAACCGGATCGCGCTCGACGTCTTCGTCCACCACGACACGTACGCCGGCCCCAAGCTCGAGCGGCACACCAGGCTGCTCCAGCAGAACTGGCGGCGGTTCGCCGAGAAGTACGGGTTGGGCGACGTCCCCTACGGCGACGTGTCGGGCCTCGACGAGGCGCTCCGGCGCTTCGACCCGAAGGACCTCCACGTCCCGCTCCGGTCCGCGGAGCCCGGCGCCGCCGCGCCGGCGCCCTCCGACCGGCGGCCCACGCCGGCCCTCCCACCGGCACCGGCGCACCCGCCGACGGCCTCGGTGGTGGTGATCGCGCGAGGCCCCTGGGAGGAGACGCTCCGGTGCCTGGCCTCGCTCCGCGAGGCCGCGACGGGCGTCGCGCACGAGGTGATCTGCGTGGACGACGGCACCACCGACGAGACGCGCCTGGCGCTGCCGCGGCTCGAGGGGATCACCGCGCTCCGG
>JAEYOU010000717.1 GCA_023411405.1 Pseudomonadota bacterium
CGCCGGCGACGGCGCGCGGGCGCCCGGGGCGCCGCACGACGCCGGCGCCGGCTCGTCGTCGGCGCCCGTCGGTGAGGCCACGGCCGCTCTCGCGTCCCAGGCCGCGTCGGACGACGAACCCCGGGACGAAGGCGTCTCGGAGGTCGCGGCCGCGAACGTCGCGGGCGACGAGGGGACGCCCACGGAGGAGGCGTCCGGCCCTCCCGGCGTGCTGTACGTGAACGCGATCCCGTGGGGCCGCGTCACTGTCGACGGCCGCGCTGCCGGCGAGACGCCGCTCACGCTGACGTTGCCCTCGGGACGGCACCGCGTGCGGGTCGCGCACCCCAGCTTCGGCGTCCGCGAGGCGCTCGTCGACGTCCTCCCCGGCCGCCGCGCGAGCTGGACCCCCAGCCTGAAGCACTGAAGGTCGCCGCGCCTCGCTGACGCGCCGCCTCGCTGACGCGCGGCGGCGCCGGGGCGTCCGCGACCCGCCGCCTTCGTCCCTTCGTCGACCGACGCACCCGACCGGATCCCCCGGGCTCCGCCCAGGTGCGTTGACGTGCCCCACTGAATAGATTACTCTCGAAATCAAGTTTTCAGTGTCGTCTTCTGAAAGGCTTCGTTTCAATGGATCTTCTCCTCCCGCTCGACGAGATCGCCCGGCTGGAGCGGCAGCACGCCGCGGGCATCACGAGCGGTGAGGTGGTCCGGCTGTTCGAGGCGCGCGGCGCGAAGCTCTCGGCCGCGACCTTCCGGAAGTACGTGCAGCTCGGGCTGTTGCCCCGCAGCCGGCGCGTGGGCCGGAAGGGGAAGCACACCGGCTCGACGGGGCTCTACCCGGCGTCGGTGGTGCGCCGGATCGCGGTCATCAAGCGGATGATGGCGGAGGGCTACACGGTCGAGGACATCCGCGGGAGCTTCCTCACCCTGCGGAACCGGCTGGAGGACGTGGAGAAGGGCCTCGGCGAGCTGGTCGCGGAGCTGACCCGGAAGGCGCGGGTCCACCCCCGGCGGCGGCACTTCGAGGTGGAGCTCGTTCGGGCCGAGCGCGAGGCGCGCGCGGCGTTGCGGCGGATCGAGAGGGTGGGCGGCGCGGTGGCGACGGTGGCGGCGGAGATCGCCGGCACGGCGTAGCCCGGCGGGGCGCCGGCCCGGCGCTCTGGGATGGCGGCGGCGGCGAGCAGCGCCCGGGCGGCGCTGCGTGGGAAGGGTGGAGGGCTGGGATGAACGAGTTCAACGAGGCGGCGGAGCCTGCGCGCGAAGAGCCGGACCACGACGAGCACGGCGCGCCCGACGCGCAGGCCGTGGAGGTCGCAGCGCCGGGGCTGGAGGCGGATCCCGACGGCAAGCGCGGGCGGCGGCGCTCGCGGACCATGTCGCGCAAGGAGATCGCGCGGGAGCTCCGGAGGCAGCGCGCCTTCGGCGTGATCGACCGCGAGCTCGAGGACGTCATCCAGGAGATCGAGGCCCGCAGGCCGCGCTCCCGCGCCGACTGCGCCACGGGGCCGCGGCCCTGCATGTTCATCTCCTGCAAGCACCACCTCTACCTCGACGTGAACCCGGCCACCGGGTCGATCAAGCTGAACTTCCCGGACAAGGAGGTCTGGGAGCTCGCCGAGACCTGCGCGCTGGACGTCGCCGACCGCGGCGGCATCACGCTCGAGGAGGTGGGGTCGATCATGAACCTCACCCGCGAGCGCATCCGCCAGGTCGAGACCCGCGGGCTCCTGAAGCTGCGCGCGATGACCGAGGACGAGCCGAGGGCGGTTCCGGCCGGCGAGGACGACTAGAAGCCGGGTGCGGGGCCGGGGACGGGGCACGGGCGCGTTGCATCACCCGGTTCGCTTCGGTACAAGGCGGCCCTCTTCCCGGAGGTTCCGATGATCCGCCGCGCTCTCCTCTCCGTCTCCGACAAGACGGGCCTCGTCCCGTTCGCCCGCCGGCTCGCCGCCCGGGGTGTCGAGCTCCTCTCCACCGGCGGCACCCAGCGTGCCCTCGCCGAGGCGGGCATCCCGGTGACCGGCGTCGGCGACTACACCGCCGCCCCGGAGATCCTGGGCGGCCGCGTGAAGACCCTCCACCCCCGCGTGCACGGCGGCATCCTCTACCGCCGCGGGCTGGCGAGCGACGAGGCCGACGTGAAGGCCCGGGACATCCCGCCCATCGACCTCGTGGTCGTGAACCTCTACCCGTTCCGCCAGGCGGTGGCGGCGGGCAAGAGCTTCGAGGAGTGCGTCGAGGAGATCGACATCGGCGGTCCGACGATGGTCCGGAGCGCCGCCAAGAACGCGGCGCACGTGGGCATCGTCGTGGACCCCGCGGACTACGAGCGGGTCGCCTCCGAGCTCGAGCTCTCCGGCGCGCTCTCGGCGGCCACGCGGTTCCACCTCATGAAGAAGGCCTTCGCGCACACCGCCGCGTACGACGCCGCCATCTCCGAGTACCTGACCGCGCGGGAAACGCCCGACGCGGCGCCCGCGCACTTCCCCGGCGCGCTCGCGGCCGTCTACGGCAAGGTCCAGGACCTCCGCTACGGCGAGAACCCGCACCAGGCCGGCGCGTTCTACCGGGCCGGGCGCGAGCCCGAGGAGCCGACCGTCGCCTGGGCCCAGGTCCTCCAGGGCAAGGAGCTCTCGTACAACAACCTGCTCGACCTCGAGTCGGCGCTCGCGGCGGTGAAGGAGTACGACGGGTCCGCGTGCGTCGTCGTGAAGCACAACACGCCCTGCGGCGTGGCGCTCGCCCCGACGCCCGCCGAGGCGTTCGCCCGGGCGCGGGCCTGCGATCCCGTCTCCGCGTTCGGCGGCATCGTCGCGCTCAACCGGCCGGTGGACGCCGCGGCCGCGAAGGAGCTCACCGACCTCTTCCTCGAGTGCGTCATCGCCCCCGGCTACGACGACGCGGCGCGCGCGACGCTCGCGGCCAAGAAGGGCCTGCGCGTGCTGGAGGCGCCGCGGCTCGCCGGGCCGCGGTCGAGCTGGGCGCGCCGGCCGGAGGAGGGGCGCGAGCTGCGCTCGATCCCGGGCGGCCTCCTGGTGATGGATCGCGACCTCGGCGCCGTCCGCCGCGAGGACTGCAAGGTGATGACGAAGCGCGCGCCGACCGAGCAGGAGTGGAAGGACCTCCTCTTCGCCTGGAAGGTCGTGAAGCACGTGAAGTCGAACGCGGTCGTCTTCGCGAGGGGCGACCAGACCGTCGCGATCGGCGGCGGCCAGACGAGCCGCGTCGAGGCGGTCCGGATCGCGGTCCTCAAGGCGCAGCTCCCCGTCCAGGGCGCCGCGGTCGGGTCGGACGCGTTCTTCCCGTTCCGCGACGGCGTGGACGCGATCATCGCTGCCGGCGCGACGGCGATCATCCAGCCCGGCGGCTCGGTCCGGGACGCCGAGTCGGTGGCCGCTGCGGACGCCGCGGGGATCGCGATGGTGGCCACGGGGATGCGCCACTTCCGGCACTGAGTGATACCCTCGGCCCCGTGCCCGCCACCGCCTGCACACGCTGCTTCGCGGTGTTCCACACCGACGACGCCCGTCCGGGCGCTGCGCCCCTCTGCCCCGCCTGCGCCGCCGCGCACGCCGCCTCGTCCCCGGCGATCCCGGCGCCCGTGCTCCCGCTCGACCCCGCGCCCGCGCC
>JAEYOU010000723.1 GCA_023411405.1 Pseudomonadota bacterium
CGGCCGGCCCGCGGCTCCACCTCGCCCGGGGCCACGCGCGGTTCACAGGCCCGCGCGCGCTCGAGGTCGCGGGCGAGCGGCACGAGGCGGAGGTCGTCGTGCTGAACGTCGGCACGCGACCGGCGCCGCCGGTCCTCCCCGGCGCCGAGGCGGTGCCCTGGCTCGACAACGCGCGGGCGCTGGAGCTCACGTCGCTGCCCGAGCACCTCGTCGTCCTCGGCGGCGGCTACATCGGCTGCGAGCTCGGGCAGGCGTTCCGCAGGCTCGGCGCCCGGGTGACCCTCGTCCAGCGCGGCCCGCACCTCCTCGACCGCGAGGATCCGGAGATCTCCGAGGCCATCGAGGGCGCCTTCCGGGCCGAGGGGATCGACCTCGTCCTGGGGGCGACGGCGGTCCGCGTCGCGCCGCGCGAGGGCGGCGTCGCGCTCGAGCTCGAGGACGGGCGCACGATCGCCGGCTCGCACCTGCTCGTCGCGCTCGGGCGGCGGCCCAACACCGACGACCTCGGCTGCGACGCCGGCGGCCTGGAGCTCGATGCCCGCGGGTATGTCCGCGTGGACGATCACTACCGGACGACCGGACCCGGCGTGTACGCCGTCGGCGACGTCACCGGTGGCCCCCAGTTCACGCACACGTCCTGGGACGATCACCGGCTGCTCCTCGAGGTGCTCGAGGGCCGCCCTGGTCGCGGCCGCGCCGGCCGCGTCGTCCCGTACTGCGTCTTCACCGACCCGCAGGTCGGCAGCGTAGGCCTCAACGAGCGCGAGGCCCGGGCGCGTGGCGTCCCCTACCGCGCCGCCACGATGCCGTTCGGGCACGTCGCCCGGGCGATCGAGACCGACGAGCCCGCCGGGATCATGAAGCTCCTCGCGACCCCGGACGGCAGCCGGATCCTCGGCGCGACGGTCGCCGGCGCCGAGGGCGGCGAGCTGGTCCACGTCTTCGCGGCGCTCATGGCCGCGGGCGCGCCGGTGCGGGCGATCGTCGACATGCAGGTCGCGCACCCGACGTACGCGGAGGGGCTGCAGAGCCTCGCGATGAAGCTGGGGTGACGGCCATGGCGGATGACCCTTGAACCGATCGTCCTCTAGACGCGCTCCCCGAGCTCCCAGTGGAGGCGATCCGGCGCCGCCCCCTCGACGTGAACGTACCCCTCGTGGACGCCGTGCAGGTGGTGCGCCGCGCAGAGGGAGGTGAGGTTCCAGTCCTCGCTGCCGCCGCCGCGCGAGCGATACTTGATGTGGTGCACATGATCCGCCGCCTTGCTGCACCCCGGGCACGTGCAGAGCCCGCGGTCCCGCGCAAGCGCGCGGCTCGCGGGCGTGTTCGGGCGTCGCACCTCCTCCTCGTAGGTGTCGATGAAGTGCTGGCACATGATGACGAGGCACTTCGACGCCCCGATCCACTCCTGCGCCGCCGCCCGGACCGCCCGGCAGGCCGCGCTGAAGACCTGGTGCACGTCCGAAGGCAGGCGCACCGCCCATTCGTTCCGTGCGCACATCTGCGCCTCCTCGTCGGCCTCGACCGCGCGTTTCAGCTCGGTGACCTTCATCTTCTCGGCCTTGGCGATCCACGCCTCGATGTACGCGGGCGAGGAGCAGCGCGCGACGAGCCGCGCCTGCTCGTACCCGAGCCGGCCCTCGCGCATCGCGCGGCGAAGGGCCGGGAAGTCCCAGAGACGCCTTTCGAGCCAGGCTCGCTGCTCGATCGCCCGGCCGGACATCCCGAGCCGCTCGGTGGCGTAGTGGTCGACGTCGAGGAACTTCATGTCGCGCCAGAGGCCCGTGTTGATGAGGAGCATCGAGAGATGGCCGACGAGTTCGTCCCAGCCCCGTCGCATCGACGCGAGCTCGAGGAGCCGCTCGTGGATGCGGTGCGCGCGGTCCCACTCGTCCACGCCGGCCTCCGGCGCCGCCACCGGGTCCGTCGCATGGAGATACCTCCAGCGGTCGTACTCGCGCTCGAGCCACTCGCGGAGCTCGGGCGACGGCTTCGAAGGACCTATCCCGAGGAGCGCGTAGATGTCGTGCCCCGAGCCGGACGCCCCCGCGCCAGTACCCGTATCCTCGTCCGGAGGACGAGGATACGGATGACTCCCGAGATACTCCTGCGCGATCGCCTCCACCCGCTGCCACTTCGGCGTGTTCGCGCGAAGCACCTTGCCGGCCACCTCCAACGCCCGGTCGACGACCTCGCGCTCGTCCGGCTCGAGGCCGATGACGATCCTGTGCCAGCGCTTCTCCCCCTCCTCGTCGTCCGCCGGGGCGGCGTCGCCGCGCACCGCAGCTTGAAGCCCGCGCACCGTGTCCTGCTTCGCTCGCTTGACCCACTCGGACTCGGAGTCCCCGATCGCCACGCCGACGATCGCGAGCGCTTTCTTGAGGTCCACCTCCCCCGCCCGCACCGCCGCGCGCAGCAAAGGCCGCGTCCGGAGATCGCGCGCCAGCTTCGCCCACTCCTTCGCCGTCCGCGGCGCCAGCGAGAGCTCCTCGCGGACGTAGTCACCCAGGTTGGCGTATCCGAGCCGCATCGGCCCATCGCCCGTGCAGAGCACGTCGAGGCACTCGCCCATCGCGACCGCGATGGCCCCGCTCCCGCGCGCGACCTTCACGAGCAGCTCGTCGATGAGCAGCGCAGCCTCGTCGCGCAGGAGGTGCCGGCGATCCTCCGGCGCCACCGGCAGGAGCGGCCACGCCCGCCTGCCGAGCGCGGCGAGTGCCTCGGGCGAGAGCGGCGGCGGGGCGCCGGATGTCGTCACGTCCGTCATATGCTGAACACCTGTATAGCATGACGGTCCGTCAACATCACCGCTGGCAGGTCGTCCCCGATGGGCTGGCCCGGAACTCGGCGCTGTTTCGCGTGCGCGCTGTGCGAGCCGCGTCCGACCTCCGGTGTATTCCCCGTCCTGCGGCCGGGGCGTGGGCTCGGACGCGGGGAGGTGGCACATGGCGGATGGCCGAACCGTTCGTCCGAGCGATGAGGACATCGAGGAATTCCTCCGAACGGTCGCCGTCGAGGGGTACGAGACCGACGACCTGATCGTCGACGAGGTCTCCCGGTCCTTGCTC
Organism: Pseudomonadota bacterium; assembly: GCA_023411405.1. Taxonomy (GTDB): domain Bacteria; phylum Myxococcota; class Myxococcia; order Myxococcales; family Anaeromyxobacteraceae; genus Anaeromyxobacter. Next base: position 3,069 of record JAEYOU010000723.1, read on the forward strand.
CACGATCATCCCGACCAGCCTGACCTCGAGGGACGCGTCGCCGCGCTTGCGCCGGCGCTGTTCGACGAGGTGCAGGCCCGCGAGGCCTGGTGGCCGATCCCCACCGACAACGACCGGCTCGATCGCGCCTTCGCCGCTCTCGATCGAGACGGGATCCTGACGCGCCAGAACTGGTACGGAAGCCAGGGGCCCGCCGCGGAGGAGATGGCCCACGAGGTGGCCGCCGCCCGGCTCGAGCGGTCGGTCCACGGGTTCGCCTTCTTCCACGGGGGCGACATCCGGCGTGCCCTCGCCGGTGAGGGCCTGCGCATCACCTGGGGCGCGGCCGCCCCGAGGCGGAGGTCGAACGAGCGGTGCGAGCGCGCCGCGTGGGAGGTCGCGCAGGAGATCCACCGCGCGCTCTGGGCGCAGGGCCTCTCGCCGGAGTGGTCCCGCGTGATCGGCGAGCCGATCACGCTGCCCTTCACCTGGAGGCGAAGGCGGAGGAGGCGGGCGGCGCGCGTCGCGGGGCGGTGAGCCGCCGACCTGCGCTCCGGGAACGCCACTGGAAGACGGAACCGCGGCGGCCTTCCGCGGCGCCCGTGCCGGACCGAGGGAGGGAGGGAGCGACCGTGTACGGTGCGCGACCCTGCGGACTCCCGGGTGACCCAAGAGGCTCCGGCCCCCGCCGGGCGCAAGAGTCACCCTCACCTCCGGAACGGCCTGGAGGAAGCCGATGCGCGGAGCGACGGGAGCAGCTCTTCGAGTAGCGGTGGTGGTCGCCCTGCTGGGAGTCGAGGTCGCGCGCGCGCAGCCAGCCCCTCCACCGACGACGCGTCAGCTCACGGCGCGCATCGCCGCGCTGGAGCGCAGGGTCGCCAAGCTGGAGGCCCAGATCGCTACGCTACAGGCGAATCGGGCCCTCGCGCTCGGTCCGTACGTGAGCGTAGAGCCGAACCCGGTGAACGGGCTGCGGGGCCCCAACGTGTTCCTCACGGGGGTGAACGTGCACGTCCGGAGCGGCTCGGGAGCGACGAGCGTTGGGGCTTCCTCGTCAGGGGGAGCGCTCACCGGACTGGGGAACCTGGTCGTCGGGTACAACGAGCCGGACCCGAGCCCGGAGGCCGACCGAAGCGGCTCGCACAACCTCATCGTCGGCGCCGAGCACGAGTACAGCAGCTTCGGGGGCTTCCTCGCGGGCTACCGCAACGAGCTCCGGGGACGGTACTGCAGCGTCAGCGGCGGGTTCGAGAACGAAGCCGACGCTGACTACACCAGCCTCGCCGGAGGGGCGAACAACAGCACGAGGGGGAGCTTCTCCGCCGTGAGCGGCGGATACGGCAACTCGGCGTGGGGTGAGTACGCGAGCGCCGGCGGGGGCCGGTACAACCGCGCGAGCGGTCCGTACGCGAGCGTCGGCGGCGGGAGCGAGAACGACGCCTCGGGAGAAGCCTCCAGCGTCAGCGGAGGGAGCCGGCGCAGCACCGAGGGTCTCCACGACTGGGCGGCCGGCGCGCTCGTGGAGGCCGAGTAGCAGCGCCTCGTCCGCTGCGCGAGCTCTGGCGACATCACGGGCGGCGAGCTACGATCCCGGATCGGACGATCGATGGCGACGCTCCACTTGATGGTGGGACTTCCCGGCAGCGGCAAGACGACCCTGGCTCGGAGGCTCGAGGCCGAGCACTCCGCACTTCGTCTCTCCGTCGATGAGTGGCACGTCCGGTTGTTCGGGGGCGACGTTCACGACGACAGCGACGAGTCCGACTTCGCGCGGCATGACGCCCGGCACGCAGCGGTCGAGTCGCTCCTGCGGGAGATGGCGGCGAGGGTCCTCGTCCTCGGCGTCGACGTGATCCTGGACTTCGGCTTCTGGACGCGACGCGAGCGCGACGAGCTTCGAGCGAGCGCTCGCGCGCTCGGTGCGGACTCCAAAATCCACTTCACGGCGGCCTCCGAGGAGCTGCTGCTGGAGCGCATCGAGGCAAGGAATGCTCGGCCTCCTCCGGGTACCTTTCACATCCCCGTGCACAAGCTCAGGGAATGGCTGCGCCTGTTCGAGCCGCCATCACCGGACGAGCTCGAGTGATCCGACCTTCTCGTCTCCGGCGGGACCCTACCCACCCCCCCGCCGCCGCCGGCGCCGCCGCCTTGCTCCGGGCGCCGGAGCCGTCGTCCCGCCCTGCCCCGTCGCGCTGCCGCGGTGCTCGCCAGCGTGCGCGGCAGGCCTCGGCGCTCCGG
>JAEYOU010000016.1 GCA_023411405.1 Pseudomonadota bacterium
CGGCGGTGAAGGCGATCGCCGTCGTGTACGGCGCCGTCGTGTCGGAGGCGAGGAGCGTCGTGCCCTCGTAGAACTCGACGCGCGCCACGCCCACGTCGTCGGTGGCCGTCGCGGTGAGCGTGATCGAGCCTGCCGCCGTGACCGTCGCCGCGCTGCTCGCGAGCGACACGGCCGGCGGCGCGTCCGTGGTGCCGCCGAGCGGGATCACCTGGCCGTTGACCTTGAGGCTGACGATCGTGGACGAGGTGAACGTCCCGCTGCCGTTGAAGCCGACGTCCCACCGCTGGCCGACCTGGATCGGCTGGATCCAGGAGGGGTTCGTGGCGGTGTAGTTCCCGGACGCGTCGGGCCCGGTGATGGTCCCGTTCCACGCCGTGCCGGCGATGGAGCCGCTGGCGAGCGTGAACACCACCTCGAAGGAGGTGATGGGGCTCGCGAACGCGGTGTTGGAGATCCGGACGGCGGCGGGGAAGCCGCCCTGCCACGGCGCGCTGGTCGTCAGGACGTCCACCGTGACGCCGCCGCCGGACGCCGCGACGGCGGCGGTGCCGCTGCGCGGATCGGCGCTGGTCTGGCTGGAGCTGCCGCAGGCCGCGAGGGCGACGCCCATCGCGATGATGCCGAGGAGAGGTCCGGTTCCACGGACCTTCCGCGAGAAGTTCCTGGTCATGAAAACCCCCTTGGGGGGACACGGGGAAGAGTGGACTGTACGTACGTTCAAACGCGCAGATCAACCGAAAAATCTCCCCGCGGCTGCTACAAGACCCGTGGCCCGGAGGCAACCGTGACCGATCCCGAACTCCCCACGACCTCCCCGCGTCCGCTCGGCGCGCTGCGCGCCGCCATCGACGCGATCGACGCCGACATCCTCGACCTCCTGAACCAGCGCGCGCGGATCGCCACCGAGGTGGGCGAGTACAAGCGGGTCGCCGCCCCGGGCGCGCCGTTCCACGCGCCCGCCCGGGAGCGCGAGGTCCTGTCCCGCCTCGAGCGGCTCAACCCGGGCCCGTTCCCCACCGAGGCCATCCGGCCCGTGTTCCAGGAGATCATGAGCGCGTGCCTGAGCCTGGAGCGGCCGCTCCGGGTCGCGTTCCTCGGGCCCGACGGCACCTTCTCGCACCAGGCCGTGAAGCACCAGTTCGGCGCCTCCGCCCACCCCGTGGCGCAGCGCTCGATCGCGGCGGTGTTCCGGGCGGTCGAGGCGGGCCAGGCCGACTACGGCGTCGTCCCCGTCGAGAACGCGACGCAGGGGATGGTCGATCCCACGCTCGACGCGTTCCTCGAGAGCCCGCTCCGGATCGTGGCCGAGATCCTCCTCCCGTTCGAGCTCGCGCTCCTCGTCCACGGAGACGCGGAGCTCCCGCGGCTCGCCCACGTCTACGCGGCGCCGGACGCGATGCCGCTCGCGGAGCCGTGGCTCGGGGCGCACCTGCCGGACGCCGCGCGGATCGCGGCGTCGAGCGCGACCGAGGCCGCGCGGCTGGCCCGGGAGGACCCCGACGGCGCCGCCGTCGCGCCCGACGTCGTGGCGCGCCTCTTCGACCTGCGGGTCGTGGCCGAGGGCATCCAGACCGGCGGCGAGGCCACGCGGTTCTGGGTGCTCGGCGGGGCGCGCGCGCCGCGGAGCGGCCGCGATCGCACGAGCCTCGTCGTCTCCGCGGGCGACCAGCCCGGGAGCCTGCTCCGGATCCTCGAGCCGCTCGCGCGCCGGGGCGTGAACATCACCCGGATCGAGAGCCGCCCCGCCCCGCGCCGCGCCTGGGAGTACGTCTTCTTCCTGGATCTCGAGGGCCACGAGGAGGACGACCGCGTCGCCGCGGCGCTCCGGGAGATCGGCGAGGCGAGCCCCGAGCTCAAGCTCCTCGGCAGCTACCCGAAGGGCGAGGCCGGCGGCCCGGGCTGAGGACGGTCCTCGCGCCCGGCCGCCGTTCCTCCGGCGTCAGCCCTGCGGCCGCTTCGCGACGAGCGCCGGGGCCACTACGCGACCTGCTTCACGCCGGCGCGCTTCGCGGCGTCCACGACCGCGCGGTGCTGCGGCCCGCGCTTCCCCGCCTCGCTCCCCGAGATGAAGAGGCGGCCGCTGCTGCGTCACTGCGGCGGCTGGCCCTGACCCGTCGCGGAGCCGGGGTCGCTCCCGCCCGGAGCGCCGGCGCCGACGCCGACCCCGCCGCCCGCGCCCGCGCCCGCGTCGCCGCCCGCGCCGGTCCCACCCTGGGTCTGCGCCTGCTGCTGGAGCTTCGACTGGACCTGCAGCGCCATCGCGTGATGCTGGTGCAGCGACGCCTCGGCCTGCCCGAGCACCTGCGCGAGCTGCGGGACGCCCTCCTCCGCCGCGTTCTTCGCGGCCTCGTGGACCTCGTCGAGCGTGTCCTCGTGCGCGTCCACCATCCGCCGCATGAACCGCTGGTCGAAGGTCGCGCCCGTCTGCTGCTGCAGGTCCCGCCCATCGTCACGCAGCTCCTGGAGCGTCTCCTGGTACGTGTCGCCCTGGAGCTGCACGCCGAGCTGCTGCGCGGCCTCCTGGAGCTGGCGATCGCTCTTCTGGTGCTCCTGGACCATCCGCCGCGCGAACTGCTTCACGTCGTCGGACCGCGCCTGGCTCTGCGCGGTCCGGGCGAGCTGGATCTCCCCCTGGTGGGTCGCGTGGAGCTTCTGGAGCGACTCGCGGAGCCGATCTGTCACCTGGCTCCGGACCTGCGCCTGCGCCATCCCCGACCAGGCGAGGGCGCCCGCGACCGCCGCGGCCCAAACCGTCCCCTTGATCCTCATGTCGGTTCCCCCCTTTCGGCCCGAAGGAGCTGGGCCCTGGTTGTCGACACCGAACGTGGGGATCTCGGGCGCCACCGGCTCGATCGTTCGGCCCGGAGGTGGGCCCATCCGCCGGGTGCTGGTGAACCCACGGAGGCGCCCCGTGCCAGCCAGCACGGGAAGACTGCGACCGCTGACCCGCACCGCCGGTGCGCTGCAGCCCACCCCCACCCCGCGCCCCAAGCTGGCCTACCGACCGACCTTTTCCGCAGCCCTTGACCTTGGCCAAGGCGCGGGCGAGGGCGCCGGGCGCCTAATTCGAGGATGAGGAGGCCGGCGCCTCTCGTCCAGACGCTCCAGGACCTCCGCGAGGCGTGCGGCGCCTCCGCGGATGGCGCAAGGATCGCCGGCCTGCTCGTGCGGGCCGCGGAGCGCGAGATCGGGATCTCCAGCGCCTCGCTCTTCCGGATCACCGGGCCGGTCGCCGCCCCCGGCGACTTCGTGAGCCTCGGCGAGCGCGTCCCGCCGAACCTCGACGTCGAGACCACGGCGGAGCTGCTGCGCCTCGTCGATCACGAGCTCCTCCCGTTCGCGCGGTTCTTCGCGTCTTCTCCCCGGAGCTTCGACATCGCGGACCGCTGGAGCGCGGAGTTCCTCCGCTCCACGCGGACGTGGGACGAGTACTGGCGCCCGTGGGGCGTCGAGCGCCAGCTCGTCGGCGTCCTGGGCACGGCGGTCGCGCCCCGCGGCTTCGTGTGCGTGGCGCGACAGGACGGGGAGCGTCCATTCACGAGGAGTGACCTCCGGACCTTCGAGGAGATCCGCGGCGCGCTCGAGCGCGTCCTCGAGGAGCAGCACGCGCCCTGGCACGCGATCGAGGACGCGCTCGCGGCGATCGCGGCGACGAGCGACAGGGCGACGCTGCTCTTCGACGGCGCGGGGGCGCTGCTCTGGTTGAGCGACGCCGCCTGCGCGCGGCTCTCGCTCGCCGCCGCGCGGGTCGGCTCGTCGTACGCCATCGCGCGTTCCCCCGCCCTCGAGGAGCTCCGCGCCTGGG
>JAEYOU010000036.1 GCA_023411405.1 Pseudomonadota bacterium
GATCACCGCCCTCGAGCAGCGCGCCCACCCACGGCTCGGGGCCGGCCTGCTCCGCGGTGTGCGGGTGGGCGCCCAGGAACCGCTCCACCTCGCTGCGCGCGAAGCGGCGGTGCCCGCCGGCGGTCCGGACGCACGCGAGGAGCCCCGCGTCGGTCCAGCGCTTCACCGCGGTCGCGCCGACTCCCGCCTGCCGCGCGACCTGCTGCGTGGTCATGAACTCGTCCGATTCGCCCCAACCGGTTCCGGCAGCATCCGTTCCGTGAGTTTCCACGAAGTGATTGTAGCGAAGGCACGAGAGCATTGAAGAACCCCGAACGACTGACCCCATCAGGTACGAGCCGATTCGTCCAAATCGACACAGAGAACCCGCATGGTCGCCATCTCCCTCGCCGAACGTGGCCTCATCCCCGAGCCCCTCCTCCGGGCCGGCATCCGTCACCTCCTCCGCGAGCGGCTCGCGACCGAAGGACGCCGGCACGCGGACCGCGAGGAGGCGCTCCTGCGGTTCGTCGCGACGATGGCGGCGGCGGAGCTCGCGCCGACGCCCGACGCCGCGAACCGGCAGCACTACGAGGTCCCGGCGGCGTTCTTCCAGCTCGTGCTCGGGCGGCACCTGAAGTACAGCAGCGCGCTCTGGGAGCCGGGGGTGGCGTCGCTCGACGAGGCCGAGGCGGCGATGCTGGAGCGGACCTGCGCGCGCGCGGACCTCGCGGACGGGCAGCGGGTGCTCGAGCTGGGGTGCGGCTGGGGCAGCCTCTCGCTCTTCATGGCGTCGCGGTACCCGAACGCGCGGTTCCTCGCGGTCTCCAACTCCCGCTCGCAGGGCGAGCACGTCCGCGCCGAGGCCCGGGCGCGCGGCCTCGCGAACCTCGAGGTCCGCACCGCGGACATGAACGGCTTCGCGCCCGGCGCCCGGTTCGACCGGATCGTCTCGGTCGAGATGTTCGAGCACATGCGCAACTGGCCGGAGCTCTTCCGCCGCGTGCACGGCTGGCTCGCCCCGGGCGGGCGGGTGTTCGTGCACGTCTTCGCCCACCGCCGGTTCGCCTACCCCTTCGAGGTCGACGGCGACGGCGACTGGATGGCCCGCCACTTCTTCACCGGCGGCATCATGCCGTCGCACGACCTCCCGGCGCGGATCCCCGGGCCGCTCGAGGTCGAGGAGCGCTGGCTCGTCCCCGGCACGCACTACGCGCGGACGGCGGAGGCCTGGGTGGCGCGGCTCGACGCGAACCGCGCCGCCGCGCTCGCGGCGCTGGGCCGCGACCTCCCGCCCGCCGAGGCGCGCCGCCAGCTCCACCGGTGGCGGATCTTCTTCCTCGCGTGCGCCGAGCTGTTCGCGTTCCGCGGCGGCACGGAGTGGGTCGTCTCGCACCACCGCCTGCGCGCCCGGGCGGACGGGGAGGGCCGGCCGTGAGGATCGCGATCGTCGGCTCGGGCGTCTCGGGGCTCGTGGCCGCCCACCTGCTCGCGCCGCGCCACGACGTCGTCCTGTTCGAGGCCGACGAGCGCGTCGGCGGCCACGTCCACACGGTCGACGTCCCGGACGGGAGCGGGTCGGTGGCCGTGGACACCGGGTTCATCGTCTTCAACCGGAAGACCTACCCGAACTTCCTCCGGCTCCTCGAGCGGCTCGGCGTCGAGGCGCAGGAGAGCGACATGAGCTTCGGCGTCCGGAGCGAGGTGCGGGACCTCGAGTACTCCGGCAGCGGGCTCCTCGGCCTCTACGCCCAGCCGGGCAACGTCCTCTCCCCGCGGTTCCACCGGATGGTGGCCGACATCTTCCGGTTCTTCCGCGAGGCGCGCGCGCTCGTCGGCGAGGGGCCGGAGGTGGAGCTCCTCCCCTGGCTCGCCGCCCGCGGCTACTCGCAGGCGTTCGTCGAGGACCACCTCCTCCCGATGGTGGGCGCGGTCTGGTCGTCGAGCCGCGACGGCGTGAAGCACTTCCCGGCCCGGTTCCTGGCCCGGTTCTTCGACAACCACGGGTTCCTCCAGGTGAACGATCGCCCGACCTGGCTCACGGTCCGCGGCGGCTCGCGCACCTACGTCCGGGCCATCCTCGACGGCCTCCGGGGCGAGGTCCGGACCTCCTGCCCGGTCCGCTCCCTCCGGCGCGAGCCGCGCGCGGTGGTCGTCCGGTCGGCCGGCGCGGCCGAGCGGTTCGATCACGTGATCCTCGCGTGCCACGCGGACCAGGCGCTCCGGCTGCTCGAGGACCCGTCGCCGGCGGAGCTGGAGCTCCTGGCTGCGTTCCCGTACCGCGTGAACGACGTCCTCCTCCACGAGGACGAGGCGGTGATGCCGCGCCGGCGGCGCGCGTGGTCGTCGTGGAACTACCACCTCGACGACGGCGAGCACCCGGGCGCGAGCGTCACGTACTGGATGAACCGGCTCCAGCGCCTGCCGGCCCGCCGGAGCTTCTTCGTGACCCTCAACCGGAGCGGCGCCGTCCGCCCGGAGCGCGTGCTCCGGCGGCTCGCGTACGCACACCCGGTGTTCACCGCCGCAGGCGTGGCCGCGCAGGCCCGACACCCCGTGTTGCTCGGCACCCGGCGCACCTCGTACTGCGGCGCCTACTGGCGGAACGGCTTCCACGAGGACGGCGTGGTGAGCGCGCTCGCCGCCTGCCGCGGCTTCGAGGTGTCGCTGTGAGCCGCGCGAGCGCCGTCTACGAGGGCACGCTCGCCCACGCGCGCCACGGCCCGCGGCGGCACGGCTTCTCGTACCGCGTCTACCTCCTCTACCTCGACGTCGAGGAGCTGCCCGCGCTCCTCGCCGGCGCGGGCCCGCTCCGCGCGGGCCGGTTCGGGCTCCTCTCGTTCGCGCGGCAGGACTACCTCGCCGGCGCGGACGACCTCGCGGCGGCGGCGAAGGATCGCGTGGAGGCGGCGCTCGGGTTCCGGCCCGCCGGGCCGGTGCGGCTCCTCGCCCACGTCCGATCGCTCGGCTACGTCTTCAACCCCGTCAGCTTCTACTACTGCTTCGCCGCCGACGGCCGGACGCTCCAGGCGATCGTCGCCGAGATCACGAACACGCCGTGGGGCGAGCGCCACACCTACGTGGTCCGGGCCGGCCCCGACGGCGCCGCCGACGCCTTCGCGAAGACCTTCCACGTCTCGCCCTTCTTCGGCATGGACCAGCGGTACCGCTGGTCCTTCGGCGTGCCGGGGGAGGCGCTCCGCGTCGAGATGCGGAACGAGGAGGGCGGGCGGGAGGTGTTCCGCGCGGTCCTCGCGCTGCGGCGCCGCGCCTGGAGCCCGGCCGCGCTCTGGCGGACCGCGCTGCGGCTGCCGCTCATGGCGTGGAAGGTCCACGCGGCGATCTACCTGCAGGCGCTTCTCCTCTGGGTGAAGCGCACCCCGTTCCATCCGAACCCGCGCACGAGGGCTCCCGCCCTCTGCCCAGCGCACGCGCGCGGGGCCCCCACCCCGCTGACCTCCGGGAGGAAGTCATGATCGAGACCGGCACGCTGCCCACCCCCGACGAGCTCGACGGCGCCGCAGGCGGAGCGCTCTGGCGCCGCGCCGTCCTCGCCGGCCTCACCGGCCTGCGCGGCGGCACGCTCGAGATCGAGGAGCGCGGGGTCGTCCGGACCCTCGGCGCGCCCGGCGGGCTCGCGGCG
>JAEYOU010000046.1 GCA_023411405.1 Pseudomonadota bacterium
GTGCGCGTGCTCGCCGAGGAGGGCGCGGCCGCGATCGTCCAGCCGGCCGGCGGCGAGGCCTGGCCCGACGGCCTGCGCGTCATCGAGCTGCCGCCCGTCGGGCTCGTCGAGGGCGCGCCGCTCGCGGAGGTGCGCGGATGACGGTCTCCGACGTCGCCATCCGGCGGCCCGTCTTCACGACGATGCTCTCCCTCACCCTGCTCGTCCTGGGGGGGCTGGGCTACCGCCGCCTGGGCACCGACCTGTACCCGGACGTCAGCTTCCCGTTCGTGACCATCCGGACCGTCTACGCGGGCGCGAGCCCGCAGGACGTCGAGGAGATGGTGACGCGGCCGATCGAGGACGCGGTCGCCTCGATCGCCGGGGTCGACAAGGTCTTCTCGTCCTCGCGCGAGAACGTCTCGCTCGTCTTCATCCAGTTCAAGCTCTCCGCCGACCTCGGGGAGGCGGTGCAGAACGCGCGCGACAAGGTCGGCATCGTCGTCGGAGACCTGCCGCTCGGCGTGGAGCAGCCGGTCATCGCGCAGTACGACCTCGCCGCGCAGCCGGTCCTCATCTTCTCGGCGGCGGCGGGCGAGGACCCCGTGGCGCTCCGCGACCGCTTCGACGACCAGGTGAAGCCGCGCCTCGAGCAGATCGAGGGCGTCGCCGCGGTCAACGTGCTGGGCGGGGGCGAGCCGGAGATCTCGGTCGAGCTCTCCCGCCCGAAGCTGGAGGCCCTGAGGCTCTCGCCCGACGCGGTCTTCCAGCGGATCCGCAGCGAGCACCTGAACCTCCCCGGCGGCAAGTACCCGCGGCAGGACGGTGAGGTCGGCGTGCGCGTCCAGGGCGAGTTCGCCGACGTCGATCAGCTCCGCCGGATGCCGATCACCGCCCTCCCCGACGGCTCCGTCATCCGCCTCGCCGACGTCGCCCTGGTGCGGCCCGGCGCGAAGGATCCGGTCACCCTCATCCGCACGAACGGCGTCGAGTCGGTCGCCGTCGAGGTGGTGAAGCAGGCCGGCGCGAACTCCGCCGCGGTGGCGAGGGAGGTCAAGGCGCGGCTGCCGGCTTTGGAGCAGGAGCAGCGGTTCCGCGCGCAGGTCCTGGTCGATCAGTCGCTCTACATCGAGTCCAACGCCCACGAGGTCTGGATCGCCATCTACTTCGGCGGGGCGATGGCCATCCTCATCATCCTGCTGTTCCTGCTCGACCTGCGGGGCACGTTCATCTCCGCCCTGGCGCTCCCGACGTCGGTCGTCGGCACGCTCTTCCTCATGTACTGGTTCGGCTTCTCGCTCAACCAGCTCACCCTGCTCGGCCTCTCGCTCGCCATCGGGCTCCTGATCGACGACGCCGTGGTGGTGCGCGAGAGCATCACCCGCCGCCTGGAGCGCGGGGAGGCGCCGGCGCTGGCGGCGAGCCGCGGCACGCAGGAGATCGCCCTCGCCGTCATGGCCACGACGTTCACGCTGGTGGCGGTGTTCGTCCCCGTCGCGTTCATGCAGGGCATCGTCGGCCAGTTCTTCCGCCAGTTCGGCCTCACGATCACCGGCGCGGTGCTGATCTCGCTCTTCGTCGCCTTCACGCTCGACCCCATGCTCTCGGCGCGCCTGGCGCGCGCCCGCGTGCCCGGGGTGGCCCGCCGCGAACACCCGCTCGTCGCGCGCCTGCGGCGCGCCTTCGAGTGGAACGATGCCCTGTACGCCGGGACGCTGCGCTGGGTCCTCGCGCACCGGGCGCTCACGCTCGTCGGCGCGGTCCTCGTCCTCGCCGGCACGATGCTCCTCGGCACGACGCTCAAGAGCGAGTTCATGCCGGCCGAGGACCGGGGGCAGCTCATCGTGAACCTGGAGTACCCGCCGGGCACGAGCCTCGCGACGAGCGCGCGGCGCAGCGCCGCCCTCGAGGAGCGCGTCCGCGCCCTCCCTGGCGTGCGCGCCGTCTACGCGACCGTGGGATACCAGGAGGACGCACGGCTCGTCCGGTGGCGCGTGAACCTCGTGGACAAGGGGGAGCGCCCCGACGGCGCCGACGTCTACAAGGGCTGGATCCGCGACCTGCTCGCCTCCGACGCCCTCCTCCAGACGCGCGCCGTCTCCGACCCGCCGGTGATGGAAGGCCTCGGCGACTGGCCGCCCATCCTGATGCGGGTGACCGGCCGTGACTTCGGCCGCCTCCGGGAGGAGGCCGAGTTCCTCGTGGAGACGATGCGCGAGAACCCGCACCTCGCCGACATCCAGCTCCGGGACTCGCCCGGCAAGCCCGAGCTGCACGCGATCGTGAACCGGGAGGAGGCTGCGCGCCTCGGCGTGCCGGCGGGCGCGGTCGCGCTCCAGGTGCGCCTCGCCACGCAGGGCGAGGTCGCGGCCAAGCTTCGTGAGGGCCGGCGCCAGTCCGACGTACGGGTGCGGCTCGCCGCGGAGGATCGCGAGTCGCGTCGTGCCGTCGACGACCTCTGGATCTCGACTCCCAGAGGGCTTGTGAGCCTCTCGCAGATCGCCCGGATCGAGGAGTCGAGCAGCCCGGCCGTGATCGAGCACAACGGCCGCGAGCGCTCGATCTCCGTCTGGGCGCAGATCGCCCCCGGGCACGACATGGGGAGCGCCGTGAAGGAGCTGCACGCCAGGCTGGACGAGCGCCAGCGGCGGCTCCCGCTCGGCTACACCTACCTGTGGGAAGGGATGCAGGAGGATCAGGGCGAGACGTTCGCGAACATGATGACCGCCCTGCTCATCGCCGTGGTGTTCATCTACCTCGTGCTCGCGAGCCAGTTCGAGTCGTTCGTGCACCCGCTCACGATCATGGTCGCCCTCCCCTTCGCGATGGTCGGGGCGATCGTCGCCCTGTACCTCACCGACAGCTCGGTGAACATGGGCTCGCTCATCGGCGTCATCCTGCTCATGGGGCTCGTCACGAAGAACGGGATCCTCCTCGTGGACGGCGCCCTCCAGCACGTCCGCGAGGGCGACAGCCCGGAGGAGGCGGTCCGGAAGGCGGGCCCCCGCCGGCTCCGCCCGATCCTCATGACCAGCGCCGCGATGGTGCTCGGGATGCTGCCGACCGCGATCGGCCGGGGCTTCGGCAGCGAGTTCCGCGCGCCGATGGCCATGGTGGTGATCGGCGGCGTCATCACCAGCACGATGCTGACGCTCTGGGTGGTGCCCGTGGTGTTCCTGCTCGTCGAGCGGCTGCGCGGGCACCGCGCGCGTCGTGCAAGCGGCGCCGTGGCGCTCGCGCCGGAGGAGGCACGGCCTACGGGCAGCGAGGCGCCCTGAGGTCAGCGCAGCTTCAGGCCGAGCTGGCCCGGGCCGCCGGTCGGTCGCGACTGGCACGGCCCGCGCC
>JAEYOU010000071.1 GCA_023411405.1 Pseudomonadota bacterium
GGCGCGCCCCGCCCTCGCCCCGCCGGCCGGCCGCGGCCGAGCACGCCGGGTGCTGGTCGTCGACGACAACCACGACGCGGCAGAGTCGCTGGCCGAGCTGGTCACGCTGTTCGGGCACGACGTGGCGGTCGTCTTCGATGGTCCCTCGGCCGTCGCGCACGCGGCGACGCACCGGCCCGAGGTGATCCTCTGCGACATCGGGCTGCCGGGGATGGACGGGTACGAGGTGGCGCGATCGATCCGCGCCACCCAGGACGGCGCCGTCCGGCTCGTCGCGCTGAGCGGGTACGCGCAGCCGGACGACGTGCAGCGCGCGGCGGACGCCGGGTTCGACGAGCACGTGGCGAAGCCGGCCGATCCCGCGCGCCTGGAGCGGCTGCTCGCCGGATCGACGGCCACCCTCCCGGACGCCCCGCGCGCGCCGTGATCCGCGCGCCCGGGAGAGCTATCTCGATCCGGTGGCTGCGCTCAAGTTCCTCGGCACCGCCGGCGCCCGCTTCGCGGTCGCGACGCAGGTTCGCCACTCGGGCGGCCTCGTCTGGTCGCTCGGCGACGTCGTGCTCTGGGTCGATCCCGGCCCAGGCGCGCTCGTCCGGGCGCTCTCCTCGCGGCCGAAGATCGATCCCGCCAAGGTGGACGCCCTCCTCCTCACGCACCCGCACCTCGATCACGTGGGCGACGCCACCGCCGTGGTGGAGGCGATGACCGGCGGCGGGTTCCGCCGCCGCGGCGCGCTGCTCGCGCCGCGGAGCGCGCTCGAGGACGAGCCGGTCGTGTTCCGGTACGCGCAGGGGTTCGTCGCCCGCCGCGAGCACCTCGAGCCGGGCGGCCGGTACGCGCTCGGCCCGGCGCTGACCGTCGCCACCCCGCTCGCGCACGACCACGGCATCGAGACCTACGGGTACCGGCTCGAGGCGCCCGGGTTCACCGCGGCGCACGTCGTGGACACGTACTGGATGGACCAGCTCGTGGACGCGTACGCCGGCGTCGATCTTCTGCTGGTGAACACCACGCGCCTCGCCGGGCGCGACCTCCGCTACAAGCACCTCGGCGCCGACGACGCCGAGCGGCTCGCCGCCGCGATCCGCCCGCGCCTGTGCGTGCTCACGCACTTCGGGATGCAGCTCCCGCCCGCGCGCGCCCAGGAGGTGGCGCTCGGGATCTCCGCGCGGACCGGCGTCGCGACGCTGGCGGCGCGCGACGGGTGGCGGCTCGACCTCGCCGACGTACCGGGGCTGGGGCGCGCGGGCGCCCAGCCCGCGGCGACCGACCCCCGGTAGCCGCGGGAGGAACACGCGACGGCTACGGCGCCGTGAGGCTCTCCGGGATCGGGACCACCACCACGCCTCCGGCGGTCTGGGCGAAGAGGACGCGTCCGTCCGGCGTCACCGCGAGGCTGGTCGTCGACGCGCAAACGCGCTCCCCGGCCGCGCAGGTGTCGTGATCCAGGAGGTCGACCGTGCCGAGCTCGGGCAAGGCGCCGCCCTCCTCGACCGGCGCCGTGACGTCGAAGACGTGGACGAGCGGCGCTGGCCCGCCCGCGCGCCAATCGCTCCGCTGCTCGAGCGTGAACGCACGGCGCCCGTCTCCGGAGAGGATCGCGGGGGCCGGGAGCGTGCCCAGCAGGGCGAAGTCGCCGTCGTAGACGTTCACGCCGGAGAGGACGCGGCCGCCGTCATCGCTGATGGCGTCGAAGGTGACAGCGCCGGCCGGGTTGGCGTGGAACGCGTCGGCGCGCAGGGGCTCGGTCGCGTCGTGATAGAGGAACGCGCGGGTCCCCGGGCGAGAGACGAGGAGCCGGCTGCCGTCGCGCGACGCGATCGTCTGCGGCGACCGGCCGTCTGGAGCGTACCAGAGGCTCAGCGAGACCACCCTGATGCGGTAGGTCGCCGCAGTCTCGTAGGTCATGAGGGCGTTGCTGACCCCCACCCAGGCGACGCTATCGAAGGTCACGGCCAGGGGCGCGCGGGACCGCGGCTCGAACGGTGCCTGGAGCGGCGCTCCGTAGAGCCCGACGCGGCCGAGGTGTTCGGGGTCCATCGCAAGAAGCGCGTAGTCGGAGTCCGATGTCGCGAGGAGCTTCTTGCCGTCGGGCGAGAGCCCGATCCGGCGCACCCGATCGACGCCCTTCGCCGCGGTCGTCCACAGGCCGTCGCGGAACGCGTGCCGGCGGAGCGTGGTCGAGTACTGAAAGCCGCCCGCCGGTGGGGGCTCGAGCGCCAGGAGCGTGCTCCGCGCACCGTCCCAGAGCAGCTGTCCGTCGGCGCCGGAGCCAGGCAGCACGGCGCGTGGCGTCTCCAGGGGCGCCAGCGGGACCGCGAGCTGGACGGTCACCCGGACGGTGCGAGCGGTCATGCCCGCGGTGTCCCCCGCGATCCGGATCTCACCCGTCGCAGACCGACGGTGCGCGAAGAGGGAGCGCATGCCGGCGGGATCGACGTGGAACCGGACGTCGCCTCCGGTGACTCCGTCCGGAGTCTCGAGCACGAGCCAGGGCGCCTGGCTCGACGCCGTCCACCCGTGCTGCGGGCCCGCCGCCATGTCGATCCGCGCGGTGCCGTGGAGCTCGTCAGCCGTGGTGTCCGGGCCGACGTGCAGCGTGACCGAGGCCGGCTGCGCGAGGCCGTGGACCTTCGAGATGCGGTACGGGATCTGGGAGACCGAGCCGCCTCGAACTTCGCACTGAGGGTCGCTCGACAGGAAGATCTCGAGGAAGCCCGTGTGCTCTTCCACGGACAGGTCGGGATCCGGCTCGAACGTCACCTCCCACGCCGTGGGGTCCACGGGGCCCGGGACGACATCGGGGAACCGGATCCCGACGTGCACGACCGAGAAGGCCGCGCCCGTGCTGGTCGCGCAGACGGCCTGCCCCACGTCGCGTGGATCCGCGGAGGTGCGTACGGAGACGTGGACCGGATCGAGCTCTTCGTCGGACGTGACGTCGATCTCCCCGGGGGAGACCGACAGGATGCTGGCCGGCACCGCTGTGGGACCATTCGGGCCCGAGCCCGGCCCGCAGCTGGCGAGCAGCGCGACGATCGAGAGCGAGATGGACAACGATGCTGCGGCGTGCGTGTTCACGAAGTTCTCCCGCGTGAGGGGATAGGACGGCGCCGGCCACCCGCTGGGCGAGCTACCGTTCATCTCGAAGCACTCGGACCGGGATAGAGCCATGGAACCGCAGACCGGCTCTCGTTCGGCCGGCGAGCGCCGTGTCCCAGTAGAAGGAGGCGAGGTCGATCGGCCTGAAGTGAGCAATGAGGTCGTCGATGCCATCGCCGTTCACGTCCTCGACGCTGGCGCGGGGTGCGCCCGACCGATCTCGCATCACGGGTGCCCTGGTGAAGAAGAGCGTGGAGGGGTCCACCTCCCGGACATCGAACGCGCCGCTCCCCAGGATGGTCACCGTGAACGTGGGCATGGAGTCGTCGATGGTGGGCAGCGGCTCGCCCGACGTGCCGACCCGAATCGCGACGACGTGCGGGTCCGCGGCTGGCGCAGTGCAGCCTTCCGGGAAGAACTGAGTGCTGAAGTAATTCCTCGCGATGCAGGAGCCGGGAGCGCCGGGGGTGCAGTCACGGGCCACGTCGAGCTCGAAGCTCGCGTGGATGAGCTGACCGGCGGTCCGAGCGATGTCGCGCGGGTCCCGCCCTGTGTACGGGTGCCAGAGCTCGATGGTGGTCTCGCCGTCGCCGAAGTGGATCGCGCCGCCACCGTCGCGCGTACCGTTGAGGAGGTCGGCCATCCAACCTTCTGAATCAGGGTTGGCGCAACGCCTCTGTACGATCAACGCACCGGTGTCTTCGAGGCAGTCCCAGAGGAACTCGTCCTCGAAGAGCGCCTGCGGTTGGCTTCCCGCTGGCCAGGAGTACCGGAGCCGGTCGTCCCCGTCGTCGCTGCCGTTCGCGTGGAGGGTGACGCGCAGGTCGTTCTCGTACGCGGACGCGTCCGCGCCCATGCGGAGCGCGACGTAGAGGTTCTCGTCGTCGCTCCGGGCCATGATCTCGGCCTGGACCACCGCTTCGGGATCCTCCGAGACGTCCAGCCGCAACGTGAACGCGTCCGCCACCGCGCCGTCCCACTCCCCGGGGGAGAGGACACCGTCGACGGTCGGTGTACCGCACGCGGCGAGGACCGGGGCCCAGTGGATGGAGGCTTCTCGCTCCCAGGATTCCTCGAGGGTCGAGCTCCTACCTCCGGGGCAAGCGGCCAGCGCCAGGACCACGCACATCGCCCCCAAGGCTCTCATGGTGTCCCCCCCGCTCCGAGCTCGAACCGCAGAACTACGTCTCCCACGCCGACGGCCGCGGTGGTCGGGCCTATCTGCTCCGCCACGGCGGTGACGGTCGCGCCACACGGGAGCGGGTCCGTGCCACCCACGAGCCGGCCGGCGGCATCGAGGATGCGGACGCCGGTGCTCGTGGTGAGGACGAGGTGGTCGCCCACGGCGATGACGCCGAGGAGCCGCGGATCGGTCGAGGCGCCCGGGAGCGCTGCGACCTCGTACTCGTACCGGAGCACGCGAGGTGGCGTCGCCTCGAACACCTGCACGAGGTCGAGCCCCCAACCGTGAGGGTACACGATGTCTCCCCCCGTCCAGATGGCCACCGCATCCGGGAGCCACGCGGCCCCTTCGTTGCCGAGCGAGTGATAGAGGGGCTGCCGCCGCACCGACGAGACCGGCAGCGGGTAGGACCGATTCCCGAAAGGCTGCCAGGTCGGGTCGCCTGATCCAGTGTCGATCCAGTAGAGCCTTTCGGAGCCCCAGTTCGGCTGGATCACGACCATGCTCGACGCATCAGGCGACAGATGGACTCCGAAGCTGACGAATGTTGGCGTCACCGAGTCCAACCTCCCGTCGAAGCACACAGGGTCATAGCCAGACACCTGTCCCCAGACGCACGACGTGGTGTAGCTCGAGCTGACGGTCATGCCGTCGGTGACGCGGAGACTGGCGGCCATGCCGCTGCCCGCCACGCCGCGGGCGACCGTGACGAACGCCAGCGTTCCGTCCGGCCTTCGCGAGAGTCGCGTCACGACCGTCTCGCGGGGGAACCGGGCGATCACCGTCGCGTCGTTCTCCAGGACGCTCTGCGAACCGGGCGGCGCCGGCGTGACCCGCCAGACGATGGTTTCCCCCCAGCGCGCCTCGCGGTCGTTCGGGACCCAGGTCCGGGCGATGCTGGAGTCGCTGACCACGACCAGCGCTCCGTCCGGCGCGAACGCCATGTCGATCACGTTGGTCGAGACGTGCGCGATCCCACGCGGTGGAGCGTCGTACCGGTCGCCCAGGACGATGTCGGCGAGCCGCTCCCCGGGGACCGTCTCCCCAGGCCCGATCGAGATCGGAGGGCAGTTCGGGCGCGTCTCGCACCCGAGAGTCGCGAACACCCGGTTGCCGCTCCTCGCCATGCGAGGCCGCACGAGCGGATTGAGGTGCGCGGCCGGATTGATCGCCGGCGCCCATTCACGGCGCAGGCTTCGCCAGTTGACCCCGTCAGCGAAGACCTCGCCACCGAGCTCCGAGGTGGCGATCCACGAGACATCCTCAGGCCCGTCGCCCGGAAACAGCGCCCGGATCTCGCCATCGTCGCTCGAGGAGTAGCTCCAGCCGGAGTAGCTGCGCAGGGAGAAGCTCGCCCTCGCGCTGCGGCCCGCATCCTGGCAGACGGCGACCAGCGCCCCGGGGCGGTGCCCGTGGATCGCACCGAGGAAGCCCATGTCGCACCTGCTCAGGTCCTGCATCCACGCCACGGGAACGGTGGCCACGAACGTGCCGTCCGGCTCTTCGCGGAAGCTGACGGGGCGGCTCACGCCGGCCTCGATCTCGAGCGCCAGATCGAAAGCCTTGCATCCTTCGACCGCGAATCGCACGGGCACGTGAATCCGGCCGACCGCCTCGATCGGCTCCTCGTCCAGCACCCGCAGCGCGAAGTCGTGGCCCGGCCGCTCCGCGACCCGCCGCCGCACCCTGCGCAGACGAGCGCCGCGATCAGCGCCCAGACCTCTCGCTTGCCGCTCATGTCGTCCCCCTCTCCGCTAGAACGCCGCCCGCAACCCGGCCGACGCCGCGTACAGCGGCTCGACGCCGAACCGCGTCCCATCGTTCTCCACGATCCGGACCCCGAGCCCGCGCACGTCCGCGAGCACGTACACCCCCACGCTCGAGGTGACCTGCAGGTCCGTTCGCAGCCGGCCGCCGAACGTGAAGCCCAGGCTGGCCGCGCCCGCCCTGCCTTCGGTCTCCTGCCGCACGTACGCGGCCCCGGCGACCGGCCCGCCCCGCACGGCCGCGGTGCCGAGGCGAAGGGTGTAGAGCAGCTGCCCCGACACGAGCGCCAGCAGGTCCCTCGTCTCGAGCCCCGCGTGCGACTGCCTGCCCGCCGAGACGGCCAGCTCCATGCCGGGGAGCCAGTGCTGCCCTTCCCACTCCACCCCGGCCGCGCCCAGGAACTGCCGGGTCGGCCCGAGCCCCGAGGTGTGGGCGCCCGCGCCCACCGTCAGGAACCGATCGCCGATCGACCCCTTTCGCGCGAGCCGCACCAGCGGCACCTCCTGCATCTGGTGCTCGGAGAGGACGCGGTCGTCGTCCCGCGCCAGCGCCACCCGGGCCACGCGCAGCGCCTTCGTCGTCCGCAGCCGGATCACGTACTCCCCCGGCGCCAGCGCGATCCGCCGCGGCTCGTCGCTGCGCGCCGGCAGCTCGGCGACCACGCTCCGCTCCGACCGGTCGAAGATGACGTACGCACCCGCGCTCTGCGGCTCGAGCGTCAGCCGGCCGCCGCCGGAGAGCCGGGTGAGCACCGGATCGCGGTGGCCCTCGAGCGCGTAGCGGAAGCTGGCGTGCTGCGGCCCCGTCGCGGCGCCGAGCGTCGAGCGCAGGGTCTGGGCGTACGCATAGGCGTACACCTCGGAGAGCGCGACTTGCCCGTCCGCGTTGGCGTCGGCGGCGCCGCGCAGCCCGGCGGTCCAGGCAAGGGTGAAGAGCCCGCCGTGCTCCGACTCGAACGACTGCTCGTCGGCGGCGCTGGAGGAGACGAGGATGTCGCCCGTCGAGGCCTGGTCCTCGACCCGGACGCTGAACGGGCTCGCCGGGCGCGAGCCCTTGGCGCGCGCGGCGCCCGACTGGCAGGCGTCGAGGATCTGCAGGCGCAGGTCGGCCGGCACGCGGCGGATGCGGGGTGCGAGCAGGTCGAGCGGGAGGAGCGTGCCCCGGGCGTGCAGCGCCGCCGCGTCGGCGTGCCCGCTGTAGTAGAAGACGAACGTCGAGAGCTGCGGTCCGGCCGCGAGGGCCTCGACCGCGTCGAGGATCTCGGCGGCGGTCCGGTTCTCGAGCACGTGGACGTCGGCGGGGTCGAACCCGCCCAGCTCCTCCAGCACCGCCTTGAGCCGCCGCGCGTCGGCCCCGGTGAAGCGGAGCGCCTGCTCCCCGGTGAGCCCGACGTCGTTCCCCACCAGCACCGCCACCCGCGACGGCTCCGGCGCCGCCAGGGTAGCCGCCAGCAGGAGCCCCGTTCCCAGCGCCGTCATCGCCCCGCCCCCTTCTCGCAGCATACCGTCCGGACCACCGCGCCTCGCAGCGCCGGCGCCCTGCCCCCGGCCGCGAGCGCCTCGCCGGCGCGCCGCGCGTCGATGGGCGCGTCGGAGAAGAACGCGGCGAAGCACTCCCGCCCCGCGACGTCGTCGAGGACGAAGCTCTGCGTGGTCATCCCCCGGGCGGAGGGGACGGGAGCCGACGCCGTGCCGCCCGGCGGGAACAGCACCTGGACCCGCCCCTCCCCGTCGCGCTCGAGGAGCAGCAGGTAGGCGTGCTCGGTCGCGTAGCTTGCCATGAGCTGATCGCCCGCGGCACAGCGCGCGCCGAGCGGCACGGCGCCGCCCGCCGTCTCCACGTGGACGGCGAGCAGGTCCCCCCCCTTCGAGATCCACTCGGATTCGCGGCCCGGTCCCCGGAGCACGAGGACGGCGGTCGCCGCGGCGCCCGCGGCGGCGATGACTCCAGCCAGCCGCCAGGCTCCCCCACCGCGCCGCGGCCCGCGCG
>JAEYOU010000140.1 GCA_023411405.1 Pseudomonadota bacterium
GGGCGGTCGCGCCGGATCGGGCGCGGGCGTCGCGCCGATCTCCGCCCCGCACTGACCGCAGAAGCGGTAGCCGGGGAGCACCGGCGCCGCGCAGCGCGGGCAGCTCGACGGCGCGGCGGTCCGGAGCGTGCCCCGGGCCAGCGGGCGGCCGCAGTCGAGGCACGAGCTGAGGCTGGGATCGTTCTCGCGGCCGCACAGCTCGCACTTGACGGGCTTGGCCATCGGTCCCATTTCGCCACGCGCGGGCCGGACGGTCAACGCGTCTCCCCGGGTCGTGGGACGCGGGCTGCCCGGCCGTTATCATCCCCGCATGACCTCCCTCGACGCCCTCGAGCGACGGGCCGATCCCGGTCGCCGCACGCGCTGGCCGTTCTGGGTGTTCGTCGCGGCCATGGTGCTCGCGCTGCTCGGCGGCGGGGCGATCGCGCTCCTCGTCAAGTGGAGCCCGGACCAGCGGAACTTCGCGGCGGAGCCGGAGGCGCCTCAGCGCTCCCCGTGAACGCGCCCGCGCACGGGGACGGCGCTGCGCGCCGTCAGTCCACGACCTGGACCCGCAGCACCTCGCGGCCCATGCGGACCACGTCGGCGTCGCGCAGCTCGCGCTCGCTGCGCGGGGGGATGCGCGCGAACGTCCCGTTCGAGGAGCCGAGATCGCGCAGGCGGGCCTGTCCGTTCGCGTCGACGAGGATCTCGGCGTGCGCCTGGGACAGGTACGGATCGTCGCCCAGGTTCACCGCGCAGTTGGCGCGGCCGATCGTGATCGACGGCCCGGGCCGGACGAACACCCGCCCGACGACGCCGCCCTCGAGCAGCTCCTCCAGCACGATCGCCGGGCCGCCGGGGCGGGGCGATCCCATGCGGCGCGTGCCGTCGGGTGGGGGAGGGGCCGCCGCGGCGAGGGGGCCGGCGAAGCGGAGCAGCCGGTCGCCGACGATGAGGTGATCGCCGGGGCGGAGCGGGATCGAGAGGCCGCGCAGGCGGAGGTGGATGCCGCCGGGCGCGCCCTCGTCCTTCACGTGGAGCGAGCCGTCGCGGAAGACGAACGTGGCGTGGTGCGGCGCGAGCGCGGCGTCGTCCGGGAAGCCGATCGGGCCCTTGGCCCGGCCGACCGCGGTCGAGGCCGCGTCCAGCCGGTAGACGGTGCCCTCCTTGGCCGCCCCGCGCTCGAGCACCAGCCGGGCGCGGCCGGGGGCGAGCTTCGCGTACGTCGTCGGGACGGACTCGGGCATGGCGCCGACGGGCGCCATGACCTGGGTACCGCGGGAGCCGAGGGCTTGCCCGCACCGCGCGCAGAAGGTCCCGGCGGAGGCCTCGGCGCCGCAGCGCGGACAGCGCGTGACGAGCGGGCTCGCGACCTCGGGCGACGCGGCGGGGACGACCACCCGGGCGCCGCCACCGCGCTGGAAGGACCTGACCACGGGTTGGCCCGCGGCAGGCGTCCCGGTCCCCGCGGGGGGAGCCGGCGGGCGGGCGGGGGCGGCCGGGGGCGCGGGCGGCCGGGCGACGGGCATGGGGGTCGGGTGATCCGGATCGCCGAGGGGGCTGCCGCACCCGACGCAGGTCTTCGTGCCCGGCTCGTTGTAGACGTCGCACTGCCGGCAGACCACGCCGAGGATGCCGGTGAGCCGGCCGAGCTCCACCTCCGCCCCGCACCTGGGGCAGGCGCTCTGGGTGAACTCGAGCTGCGCCCCACACTTCGTGCACTTCAAGGCGACTCCTCCATCGTCGGCGACAGTACCGCCGGCTCTGCCCTCTCTCAACTGCCCGATCCCCGGGCTGGGGGCGAGCGGGGCCGGGGACGAGCCGGGCCGGGGGGTGCGAGCGGCGACTTCCCCACAACGCAGGATACCTGCCTGCGCGGGTTCGCCTGCTGGCATGCCCCGCCGCGTTGCGTTACCACGTGGGAAACGCCGGCGCGGCAGGAGCGCTGCTTGCCGGCCGTGAAGCCACCCCGTTAGGCTATCCGACACGCCTTGCTGCGGCTCAACGACATCCTGGATCGGGTCACCTCCTACCACCCGGACCCCGATCTCGACCTGATCAAGAAGGCCTACGTCTACAGCGCGAAGGTCCACCAGGGACAGCTGCGCAAGAGCGGCGAGCCGTACCTCATCCACCCGCTCGAGGTCGCGGGGCTGCTGGCGGAGCTGAAGCTCGACGAGGCCTCGGTGGTCACGGGCCTGCTCCACGACACCATCGAGGACACGCTCGCCACCGCGGAGGAGATCACCGAGCTGTTCGGCCCCGAGATCGCGCAGCTCGTGGACGGGGTCACGAAGCTCTCGCAGTTCAGCGCCGCCAACACCCAGGAGGAGAAGCAGGCGGAGAACTTCCGCAAGATGGTGGTGGCGATGGCGAAGGACATCCGCGTCCTCCTCGTCAAGCTCGCCGACCGCACCCACAACATGCGGACGCTCGACTCGATGAAGCCGGAGTCCCAGGAGCGGATCGCCCGCGAGACGCTCGACATCTACGCGCCGCTCGCCAACCGGCTCGGGATCCAGTGGATCAAGAACGAGCTCGAGGAGCTCTCGTTCAAGTACCTGAAGCCCGGCGAGTACTCCGAGCTCGCCGCCAAGGTCGCGACCGAGGCCAAGGAGAAGGAGAGGTTCGTCGCCGAGGTCGTGCAGATCCTGAAGCGGAAGCTGGCCGAGAGCGACGTCCAGGGCGACGTCTCGGGGCGGGTGAAGCACATCTACTCGATCTGGCGGAAGATGCGGCAGCTCGACATCGAGTTCGAGCAGATCCAGGACGTGATCGGGTTCCGGATCATCCTCGACACGGTGGCGCAGTGCTACGAGACGCTCGGGATCGTCCACACCCTGTGGAAGCCGATCCCCGGCCGCTTCAAGGACTACATCGCCATCCCCAAGCCCAACCTGTACCAGTCGCTCCACACGACCGTGGTCGGGCCGGCGGGGGAGCGGATCGAGGTCCAGATCCGGACGCGGGAGATGCACCGGATCGCCGAGGAGGGCGTCGCCGCGCACTGGAAGTACAAGGAGAAGGGGCGCGACGGGAAGGGGCAGGAGCTCTCGCACAAGGACGCCAAGGAGTTCGGCTGGCTCCGCCAGCTCGTCGAGTGGCAGCGCGAGCTCGCCGACCCGCGCGAGTTCCTGGAGACGGTGAAGGTCGACCTCTTCTCCGACGAGGTCTTCGTCTTCACGCCCAAGGGCGAGGTGAAGAGCCTGCCGCACGGGGCCACCCCGATCGACTTCGCGTACACAATCCACTCGCAGGTCGGCGAGCACTGCGTCGGCGCCAAGGTGAACGGGAAGCTGGTCCCGCTGCGGAACCCGCTCAAGAACGGCGACACCGTCGAGATCCTCACCTCGCCGCACTCGCACCCGTCGAAGGACTGGCTCACCTTCGCGCGCACGAGCCGGGCCCAGGCCCGCATCCGCCAGTTCCTGCGCCAGGCCGAGCACCGCCGCTCCATCGAGATCGGCCACGAGGTGGCCGAGCGCGAGCTGCGCCGCTTCGGGCTCACGCTCAACCGGCTCATCAAGGGCGGCGAGATGGACAAGGCCGCCCAGGCCCTCGGCTACCGCGCGGCCGACGATCTCCTCGCCGGGCTCGGCTACGGCAAGGTCTCGCCCCAGCAGCTCCTCCAGCAGCTCGTCCCCGCCGAGAAGCTGGCCGCCCCGCCGCCCCCGTCCAGCGACTCGCCGCTCAGCCCGATCACCGAGCTGTTCCGGAAGATGGCCCGGCGCAACACCGAGGGCGTCCGGATCAACGGCATCGACGACGTGCTCGTGCGCTACGGGAAGTGCTGCAACCCGGTGCCGGGCGACGCGATCGTCGGCTACATCACGCGCGGCCGCGGCGTCACCGTCCACACGTTGACGTGCGAGAAGACGCGCGGGATCGACCCGGAGCGCCGCGTGGACGTGGCGTGGGACGTGCGCGGGGATCTCAAGCGCCCGGTCTCGCTGCGCGTGGTGACCAACGACCGCCCCGGCATCCTCGCCGAGATCTCGCACATCTTCAGCGAGGCGGGGATGAACATCTCCCAGGCGAGCTGCCGCACGACGGCCCCCGGGGAGCGCGCGATCAACGACTTCGAGGTCACGGTCGGCGATCTCAAGCAGCTCACCTCGGTCATCCGCTCCATCGAGCGGATCGACGGCGTGCAGACCGTGCAGCGGGCGTAGGCGCCGCGAGCGCGCGCGCCCCCCAAGAGAAGATCGCCCGCCGCGCGGCCGCGCCGCTACGCTACGGCGCATGAAAGCCGTGAACTCCCTCCGCGCCCCCAGGGCCATCGGCCCGTACAGCCAGGCGATCGAGACCACGGGCGTCCGGACCGTCTACTGCTCCGGCCAGATCCCGCTCGACCCCGCCACCGGCGAGCTCGTCGCCGGCGGCATCGAGGAGCAGACCGCGAAGGTGCTCGAGAACCTCGACGCCGTGCTCGAGGCCGCCGGGGCCGCGTTCCGGAACGTGGTGAAGACGACCGTGTTCCTCGTCGATCTCGCCGACTTCCCGAAGATGAACGAGGTGTACGCGCGGGCGTTCACGCACCACCCGCCGGCGCGCTCGACCGTGCAGGTGGCGGCGCTGCCGCGCGGCGCGCGGGTGGAGATCGAGGCGATCGCGGTGGTGGACTGAGCCGACCCCGGCGGCTCCTCTCCCGGCGCGGCCCGCCGCGCGGGCGCGCGCTTTGACAGCGGGGGCCGCCGCCGTTAGCTTGCGCGCCGCGCGGGACATGCCCGGGCCCCCAGGAACCGGATGATCTGGCAGGACCTCTTCCCCGAAGCGACCGCCGCGGAGTGGCGCGACTGGCGCTGGCACCAGCGCCACGTCCTCTCGACCGAGGAGGAGCTCGGGCGCGTGGTCCGCCTCACCGAGGAGGAGCGGCGCGGGCTCCGCGCGGCGCAGGGCAAGCTCCGGGTCGCCGTCACGCCGTACTACGCCTCGCTCATGGATCGGGACCACGCCGCGTGCCCGATCCGCATGCAGTCCATCCCGTCGGCGGCCGAGCTCTCGCTCGCCCCCGGGGATCTGGAGGACCCGCTCGGCGAGGAGCCGCGGCGGTCGGTGAAGGCGGTCGTGCACCGGTATCCCGACCGGGCGCTGTTCCTCGTCGGCGATCGCTGCGCCGTCTACTGCCGCCACTGCACGCGCCGCCGCCTGACGCTGGCGGGGACGGATGGGTTCGCCAAGGGCGCCAACGAGGAGGGGCTCGCCTACGTGCGCGCCCACCCCGAGATCCGGGACGTGATCCTCTCGGGCGGCGATCCCCTGGTCCTCTCCGACGAGCGGCTCGCGGCCATCCTCGAGGGGCTCCGCGCCATCCCGCACGTGCAGATCCTCCGGGTCGGCACGCGCGGTCCGGTCACCTGTCCGATGCGCGTCACCGACGACCTCGCGCGCACCTTGCGCCGGTTCGCGCCCCTCTTCGTCGTCACGCACTTCAACCACCCGCGCGAGTGCACGCCGGAGGCCCGCGAGGCCTGCGAGCGGCTCGTCGATCACGGCGTGCCGGTCGAGAACCAGACCGTGCTCCTGCGCGGGATCAACTCGTCCGCGCGGCTCCTCGTGGACCTCAACGAGCGCCTCCTCACCTTCCGGGTGCGGCCGTACTACCTGCACCAGGGAGACCTCGCGGCGGGGACCGGAAATTTCCGGACGCCGCTCGCCGCCGGCGTGGCCATCCTGGAGCAGATGCGCGGCCGGACGAGCGGACTCGCGATCCCACACCTCGCCGTGGACCTGCCCGGAGGCCTCGGGAAGGTGACGCTCTCGCCCGAGTACCGCGCCGCCGCGCCGCCGGACGCCGCGCCGGGCGGGCCCGGGACGTGGCTCCGGAATCACCGCGGCGAGCGGACGTTCTACCCGGAGCCGCCGGCGCAGGATTGCTCCTGCCCGTACGAAGAGGTCTACTACGCCGCCCAGCGCGCGGCCGCGGGCCGCGCCAAGGAGCCCACGTGATCTCCCGTCTCCTCGAGCAGCTCGTCGGGTTCACCACTGGTGTCATCGGCGGGATGGGGTACGGCGGCATCGTCCTGCTCATGGCGATCGAGAGCGCGTGCATCCCGCTCCCGTCCGAGATCATCATGCCGTTCGCCGGGTACCTGGTGTTCCAGGGGAAGATGACGCTCCAGGGCGCCGCGCTCGCCGGCGCCATCGGCTGCGTCGTCGGTTCGATCCCCGCGTACTACCTGGGCATGTACGGCGGGCGACCCATCATCGAGAAGTACGGGAGGTGGGTCCTCGTCTCGCACAAGGAGCTCGATCTCGCCGACCGGCTCTTCAAGCGGTACGGCCAGTGGGTCGTCTTCGCCGGCCGCCTGCTCCCGGTGATCCGCACCTTCATCGCCTTCCCCGCGGGCGTGTCGCGGATGCCGATGGGGAAGTTCATCGTCTACACGTTCGTGGGCTCGTACCCGTGGTGCCTCGCGCTCGCCTGGGTGGGCAAGTGGGCCGGCGAGGAGTGGAACACAAACCCGCGGGTGAAGGCCGTCTACCACCAGTTCGAGTACGTCATCGTCGGGGCCCTGCTCCTCGGGATCGCCTGGTTCGTCTGGCACAAGGTCCGCGAGGCGCGGCGGCTGCGCGCTCCCACGGGTGCGTGAGCGTGCCTGCGAGCTCCGCCCGCGCGCCCCTCGTCCTCCTCCTGGCGATCGCCGCGGCGGCGCCCGCGCGCGCCGAGGAGCGCATCAAGGTCCGGCTGGAGGGCGGCGAGATCCGGGAGCTGCGGCTCGAGGACTACGTGGCGGGCGTCGTGGCGGGGGAGATGCCCGCGTCGTTCCCGCCGGAGGCGCTCCGGGCGCAGGCGATCGCGGCCCGGAGCTACGCGCTCACGCGCAAGATCGAGGCCGACCGCACGGGGAAGCCCTGGCACATCGGCTCGGGCGTGCTCGCGCAGGTGTACCGCGGCCGCCACAGCCCGGCGGCGCGCGCGGCCGCCGACGCCACGGCGGGCGAGGTGCTCGTGCACGGCGTGGTGCCGGTCGAGGCCTACTTTCACGGCTCGTGCGGCGGCGCGACGGAGTCGGGGCAGGCGGCCCTCGGCCGCGATCTGCCCTACCTCGCCTCCGCCGCCTGCGGGG
>JAEYOU010000174.1 GCA_023411405.1 Pseudomonadota bacterium
GCGGAGCCCCGCGGCTTCGCGCGCCCGACGCCCAGCTGGCCCGCGAGCTCCAGCGCGTCGGTGTCGATGAGGTGCGCCTCCGCCGCCGAGAACGCGAGGTACGCGCCGGGATCGAGCCCGCGGGCGAGCTGGGCGGAGAGCCGGGCCGCGTCGGCGGGGCGGAAGTAGATGAGCACGTTGCGGCACAGCACGAGGTCGTAGCCGCCGAGCGCGCCGTTCCCGCGCGCCGCGACGTCGACGAGGTTCCCCTGCTCGAACCGGCAGGCGGCCTGGACCGACGCCGCGATCCGGTACCGCGCGAGCGTCGCCGGCTCCGGCACCACCCGGCCGCGCAGCCAGCCCTCCCGGCAGCGCTGGACGGACCACGAGGGCACGAGCCCCGAGCGCGCGGCCTCGATCCGGAACGGCGACGAGTCCATGCCCACCACCTGGACGTAGGCGCTGGTGGCCGACGGGGGCAGGCCGATCCGCTCGAGCAGGTCCTGGAAGAGCATCGCCGCCGTGAACGGCTCCTGCCCCGAGGAGCACCCGAGCGACAGAACGCGCACGGGGCGGCCGGCCATCGCCGCGGCGTCGAGCAGGGCCGGCCCCGCCTTGTCGCGGAGCCACTCCCAGAGCGTGTCGTCGCGGAAGAGCCAGCTCTCGTCGATGGGGAGCCGGTCGACGACCCGCGCCAGGTAGCCCGGATCGCGGACGTCGGCCATCCCGGCGGAGGCGGCGGAGTAGACCGCCGCCTCGATCTGATCGTCGCCGAGCCCTTCGAGGGCGAGGCCGTAGGTCGCCTCGAGCGCCGCGCGCGTGGAGGCGAGGAGCGGCGCCGAGGGGCTCATGTCGTCGCCTCCTTGCCGGTCGAGAGCACGTACGCGCCGGCCGCGCCCTGCAGGCCCTCCGAGAGCTCATGGGCCCGGCCGGAGAGGTCGCCGAGCAGCCGCGCCCCGTCCCGGATCGACTCCGACGCACGCTGCAGGTTCGTGAGCGCCTGCGACACCTGCGCCACGCCGGCCTGGTGCTGCCGGGCGGAGCCCTCCACCTGGCGCATGAGGCCGACGGAGTCGTGCACGGTGATGCCGAGCTGCGCCACCACCTCGCCCATCCGCTGCACGAGGCGCGCCCCCTCGTCGACCGTGCGGGCCCCGGCGGTCACCGAGCCGTCCACCTGGCTCGTGCGATCGCGGATCTCGCCCAGGATCTCCCGGATCTCCGCGGCCGCCTTCCGCGAGTCGGCGGCGAGGCTCCGGATCTCGCGCGCCACCACGGAGAAGCCCTTGCCCGCCTCCCCCGCCCGCGCCGCCTCGATCGCCGCGTTGATCGCCAGCGTCGACGACTGGTCGGAGAGGAAGGAGACCGTCTCCGTGATGCTGTCGATCTTCTGGACCCGCTCGGCGAGCGCGCCGGAGGCCTGGGCGACCTTGGCGAGCGAGCCGGAGATCGCCGACATCGCGCCGACCGCCGCCTCGGCGGCCGCGCTCCCCTCCTCCACGACCGCGGACGCGGCGTCGCCCTGCCGGATGAGCTCGCCGGCGCGGTCGGCGGAGACCGCCGACGTCTGGGCCATCTCGGTCATCGTGTTCGCCGTCTCGGTCACCGCCGCGACCTGCTCGGTGGTCGCGGCGGAGAGCTGCGCCGAGGCCGACTGGAGGCTCACCACGATGTCGCCCACGTCGGCGGAGACGCTCTGGGTCCGCCCGACCATGACGCGCAGGTTGCCGGTCATGCGCTGGATCGAGGCGCCGAGGGTCCCCGGCACGTCCACGTCGCGGCGGAGGTCGCCGGCGGCGATCGTCTGGGCCTGCTCCGCGATGCCCTGCAGCGACTCCTGGAGGCGCGCGAACGCCTCGCCGAGATCGCCCGGGATCCGGCTCCCGTCGACCGTCTCCCCGCGCGAGAGCGCGATCATGCGGCGCTCGAGCTCCCGCATCGCGTTCCGCGACTCCTGGAAGGCCTGGAGGAGCGCGCTCTCGCCGTGGAGCTCGCGGTCCAGATCGCCCGAGGCCATCGCCCGGAGCTGCTCGAACACGTCCTGCATCTGGAGCGCGATGCGCGCCGTCGCGGTGGAGAGATCTCCGATCTCGTCGGTGGCCACCCAGCGCGGGATCGCGGGCGCGCCCGCCACCATCCCGGCGAGCGCCGCCTCGACCTCCGCGGCGGCGCGGGAGAGCCGCCGGGCCATCGCGAAGCCCGTCACGGCGAAGGCCACCATGAACACCAGCGCCACGACGAACACCGGCGCGATGGCCTGCCGGGCGAGGTCGCGGAGGACGAGCTGCACGACGCTGGACACGCCGGCCAGGCCGAACTTGTCCAGCCCCGCGGGCACGCCCTCGACGAGCCGCGAGAACTCGGCCCAGACCAGCATGCCGCTGAAGACCACCATCGAGCCCAGCGCGGCGACGAACGCGTACGGCAGGTAGATGCGCTGCCGCGTCCAGAACACGCCGCGCGGGCCGAGGGCGTGGTCCGGGCTCCGGGTGAACTCCTCGAGCGCGAGGGGCCGCACCAGGTTCTCGACCGAGAGCGAGAGCACGATGCCGGGGAAGAGCGCCGCCAGGACCGCGACCAGGCCCGCGTACCCGACGTGGGCCCACTCCCGGCCGAAGAAGAAGTGCAGCGCGAGCCCGAAGAGGACGCCGCCCACGAGCCAGCCCACCACGTTGCCGAGGAGCTCGACCTTGCGCGGGAGCTTGAGGAGCGCGTGGAGGCGGCGCCCGGGCTCGTCCTTCGGCGGCTCCGCGAGGGCGCGGTGCACGAGCCGCTCCACGATGAACCACTGGAGCGCCGCCGTGATCACGTAGATGGGCGCCGCCCAGTACAGCGCCCGCTGCACCTCGTGGCCGACGAGCCCGGTGAACTTGGCGAAGACGTAGCCGCCGACCAGCCCGCTCGGGATCGACGCGACGAACACCCGGAGGAGGATGCTCCGGTGCAGCCTGCGGGCCGCGGAGGGCGCAGCGATCACGGGGCGACCACCTGCGCGGGCAGGTGGCGCTGGATCGCCTCCTGCAGCGGCTGCGGCTGGATCGGCTTCTGGAGGACCTGGCGCGCGCCCGCGGCGCGGAGGCGGACCTCGGATGCGGCGTCGCGGTTCGACGTGAGGATCAGCACCGGGACCTTGCGGAGCTTCGGATCCGCCTGGAGCGCCTCGCACAGCCCGAACCCGTCGAGCCGGGGCATGCGGAGATCCGCGAGGACGAGGTCGGGCGGGCTCTGCTGGATCATCCGGAGCGCCTCCGCACCGTCCGGCGCCTCGAGCAGCTCGACGTCCTTGGCGATGAGGTAGACCTTGATGAGTTCCCGGGTCACCCGGCTGTCGTCCACGAGGAGGATCCGTTTCATCTCCGTGGTTCCTTTCAGCGGCGCTCCGAGAGGAGCTCCAAAAGGCGGGGCACGTCGAGGATCGGCAGCGGGCGCTCCGCGCCGGACCAGCCGGCGACGAGCGCCTCCGGCGGCCGCGCGCCGCGGGCGGGCTCGTGCGGGACGACGTCCTCCGCAGCGTCCACCCAGAGCAGGCCGCGCCGCGCGCCGTCGGCGAGCTCCACGAGCTGGTGCTGCGGCGCGAGCTCGACCCCGGCGCCCGCCGCCGCGCCCGCGAGGCTCGCGGCGAAGGCGACCGGCAGCAGCTCCCCCTCCACCGCGATCACCGGCGCGATCGGCGCCGGCGCGGGGCGCGCGGTGGGCAGGGCGGCGGCGTGGATGCGGCGGACGAAGCGGATGGGCAGGAGGAAGCGCCAGGCGGCGGCGCGGACCAGGACGAGCTCCTCCGCGGCGGATACACCGTCCCCAGGAGTGGACACGATCCCCACCACCTCGGTCGCCGGGGTGATCACGGAGCGTGGATCCCTGAAAGACTCGTACCATGTGCGGGGTGGGTGCGCGCCCGAGGGCCCCACACAGAGGTGACAGGCGATTGGACTCGGGAATCCCCGTCCCCTCGCCCCGTGTCACCCGTGCCGGTGAACGAAACCGGTCACCGGAACCCCGGTCCGCTCGACCCGGAGTCTCCAGCGACCCTGCGTGAATGTCACACAAGCAGGAGATTCAGGTGGGCATGGGGCAGCGCGGGTAGGAGCCGAGCAGGTGCAGCCTATCGACCCGTGCCAGGACCCCGGCGAGCGCCTCGGCGCCGTCCGGATCGCGCCGGTGGGCCTCGAAGTCGAGGAAGAAGACGTAGTGCCCGATGGCCATCCGCGTCGGGCGGCTCTCGATCTTCGAGAGGTTGAGGTTGCGCCGCGCGAACTCGCCGATCACCTCGTACAGCCCGCCCGGCCGATCGCGCGGCAGGGTGAAGGCGATGCTGGTCCGGTCGGTGCCCGTGGGCGCCTCGTCCTCGCGGGAGACGAGCACGAACCGCGTGAGGTTCTCCACCGCGTCCTGGATGTCCTCGGCCAGCACCGTGAGGCCGTACCGTGGGGCGGCGGCGCGCGAGCCGATCGCCGCGGCGTTCGGCTCGCCCGCGGCGACCTTCGCCGCCGCGTCCGTGGTGGAGCGCGTCGCCTCGAGCGCGGCGCCGGGGAGCTTGTCACGCAGGAAGCGGGCGCACTGCCCGAGCGGCTGCGGGTGCGAGAGCACCTTCTTCACGTCCTCGAGCCGGACACCCGCCGGCGCGAGCAGGTACTGGCGCACGGGCAGGAGCACCTCGCGGCGGATGCGCAGCCCGGGGCGGTGGACGAACAGGTCGAGCACGGCGGTGATGCTGCCCTCGATCGAGTTCTCGATGGGCAGCAGCGCAGCGTCCACCTCGCCCGCCAGCGCCGCGTCGTAGGCCTCGGGGAAGGTGGCGAACGGGACGGCCTCGGCGCCCTGCGCGAGATCGCAGCGGGACAGGGCCTCGTCGCTGAAGGTGCCTGGGGGGCCGAGGTACGCGATGCGCATGGGTCCCCTGTATCACGGGGACGGGCGTCCACGCGCAAGTGGATCCTGGGCGCCCGCGCCCGCGCCGCTCACGGCGTCGCCTGCGGCGACGGCCCCGCCACCGCGAGCACCAGCTCGTCCACGCCGAACGGCTTGAACAGCACCGCGTCCGGCCGGAGCAGCCGGCGGATGTGCGCCGTCCGCACGCCCGTCGTCACGACGACGCGGGTCCCCGCGAGCCCAGCGTCGCGGCGCAGCTCCTTGAGCACCTGCGCGCCGTCGATCCCCGGCAGGAGCAGATCGAGCACCAGCACGTCGGGCCGGGAGGCCTGCGCCGCGGCGAGGCAGTCCTCTCCGCTCGCCGCCTGCTCCACCGCGTACCCCTGCCCCGCCAGGATCTCGGCCACCGCCTCGCGATGGATCGGGTCGTCGTCGACGACGAGGACGCGGGGCGGCGCAGCCACTGGGGACGAGCCTAGCCCTCGGCCGTACGGAACGGGACAGCCCCCTCATGGGGCCGGCGCGTCCGCGTGGGAGATCTCCATGAGAACACCGGGGAGTTCCCGGATGTGTGTGAGCACCCTACTCGCACCGGCGGAGCGCAACGCGTCCGGGGTGGAGACCCCCCAGGCCGCGCCGAGCGCGAGGACGCCGGCGGCCCGGGCCGCGGCGAGGTCGTGGCTCGAGTCGCCGAGGAGGACCGCGCCCCGCGGCGAGGCGCCGAGCCGCTCGAGCGCGAGCAGCACCGGGTCGGGGTGCGGCTTGCAGCGCGCACAGGAGTCCGCGCCGATCACCGCGCCCATGAACGGCAGCAGCCCCGTGTGCTCGAGGGTCCGGACGGCGCCGTGCACGCTCTTGGCGGTGACGATCGCGAGCGGGTGTCCGCGCGCGGCGAGCGCCTCCACCGTCTCGCGCGCGCCGGGAAACGTCTTCGTCGCGGCGTCGTGGTGCGCATTCCAGTGGCCCCGGTACCGCTCGAAGAGCGCGGGAACGTCCTCCGGGTGCCGGGCGAACTGGGCGAGCTGGAGCGCGAGCGGCGTGCCGATCCCGACCGTCCACTCCGCGTCGGTCGGACCCGTGCCGTACTCCGCGAAGGTGTGGCGCACGCAGGAGAGGATGAACGGGACCGTGTCCACGAGGGTCCCGTCGAGATCGAAGAGCACCGCGGCCCTGGGGTTCACCCCGGCATTGTAGCGGAGGCCCCGGCGGAAGCCTGCGGCACGCCGCGCGGCAGCCGGAGGGTGAACCTGGTCCCGCTCGACGCGTCCGAGCGGACCTCGACCTCGCCCCCGTGCGCGCGCACGACCTCGCGCACGATGAAGAGTCCGAGGCCGACGCTCCCCTTCTCGTCGCCGCCGCGCCGATCGCCCCGCCGGAACGGCTCGAAGATCTGCGGGAGGACCTCGGGCGGGATGGGCGCGCCGCCGTTGTGGACCGAGAGCTCCACCGCGTCCGCGGCGGACCGCACGGCCACCTCGATCGGCCCCGCGCCGTGCTGGACGGCGTTCCCCACGAGGTTCGAGACCACCTGCGCGAGGCGCCCTCCGTCGGCGGCGAGCCGCGGATCGCCGCTCACCGAGAGCACGAGCTCCCGCGCGCCGGCGATCGACCGGAGCTCGGCGAGCGCGCGCCGGCACACGTCGCCGAGGTCGACGACCGCCTTCTGCACCGGGATCCCCTGCCCCTGCCGCGCGCGGCTGTAGTCGAGCAGGTCCTCGATGATGCCGCGCATCCGCTGGGCGCTCCGGGCGATGCGCGCGAGCGTCCGCTCCTGCTCGGGTGCGAGGCCGCCGCGCTGGAGCGCGGTCGTGATCCCGAGGTGGATGACCGAGAGCGGGGTCCGCAGATCGTGGCCCACGATGGCCATGAGGCGCTCCTGGAGCCGCCCGACCTCCCGCGCCTCGCGCTCCGCCCGCGCGAGCCCCGCGATCGTGTCCCGCTGCGCCTCCTCGATCCGGCGCAGCGTCTCCGCCGCGCGGGCCTGCTCCTCGGCCTTGGCGCGGTCGGCCGCGGCGCGCCGCTCCGCCTCCTCGCGTTCGCGGCGCGCGGTGAGGTCCCGGGTCACCTTGCCGAACCCACGGAGCACGCCGCGCTCGTCGCGGAGCGCCGTGATGACGACGTTGGCCCAGAACCGCGAGCCGTCCTTGCGGACCCGCCAGCCCTCGTCCTCGAAGCGGCCGAGCTGCGCCGCCTCCTCGAGCTCCCGGGCAGGCTTCCCCCCGAGCACGTCCTCGGTCGGGTAGAACGCCGAGAAGTGGCGGCCGACGATCTCGTGCGCCTCCCAGCCCTTGAGCCGGCGCGCCCCCGAGTTCCAGGTGCTCACCCGTCCTTCGGGATCGAGGGCGAAGATCGCGTAGTCGGTGACGCACTCCACCATCAGGCGGAAGAGGTCGTCTCCCGCGGGGAGACCGTCGTACAAGAGGCTCCGGGGTTCGGGCATCGCGTCGGTACAGCCGGCGCAAAGACATAGGGACCGCCCCGCGCCACTTCATCCCCGATTCGGGCCGCTCCCGGCCCTGAACGCAGAAGGGCCGGGATCCGCGCTCCGGATCCCGGCCCTTCGCTCTTGGGCGCAGCAGGTTTCGAACCTGCGACCTTCCCCGTGTGAGGGGGACGCGCTACCGCTGTGCCATGCGCCCGTGCTGCGTACCGCGCGCCGCCGGGCTCACGTCGAGCCCGTCAGCGAGGCGGCGGAGTATGCCGTCGGAGCGGAGTTGTGTCAACGAGATCAACGCGTTTCGTCCGCGCCGTCGCGGGGCCCGGGCTCGAGCTTCTGCCCGAGCTCGCGCGCCTTCCGCTTGATGCGCGCGAGCTGGCGCGCGAGCTCCTCGTAGTCGCGCCGGCCAGGGACCCCCGCCGTGGTCAGGACGCGCTCCTGCAGCTCCGAGAGCCGCCGCCGTCCTCGCTGCGCGAGCCCCACCGCGCGGGCCAGGACCTCCTCGCCCCGGGGATCCTTCAGCACGCGGTCGGCGGCGCGGGACACGAACCGCGTGCCGGCGTCCATCAGCACACCCGACAGCCCTCTCCGAGCCATGAAGCCTCCCTCGAGCCTGGAACCTGCAGCCGTTCTCAAGGGAGCTCGGTCGGCACCGCCGCGAGCACGTCCTCGATCACGTGACGGTAGCGCGTCCGCCGGAGCAGCGCCTCCAGATCGCCCTCGATCCGCACCCGCCCGGTGAGGGCGGCCTGGACGGGATCCCCGCCCCGGAGGAGCCCGCGGATCGTGCGGTACGGCGCACGGAAGACGTAGGCGGGAGCGAGCTCCAGCACCTCGTCCTCGTCCTCGAGGATCCGCCACCGCCCGATGCGGCCCTCGCGCTGCTCGGCCCAGACGGCGACCGGGCGCGGCCACGCGGGCGGGTCGGCCTCGATCACGAGCGCGCCGTCGCGGCTCAGCCCCGTGAGCGCCGCCGGAAGGTCCGGGTGCTCCTGGAGCCCCGCGACGACGGCCCTCCACCACTCCGGCGCGCCGAACCGCACCTCAGCTCCGCTTCAGCCAGCCGAAGATGCCGCCGCGCTTCTCCTCGCCCGGCTGCTCCACCGGCGCCTCGCCGAGCGCCTCTCCCTGCCCCAGCCGGCGGCGCGCGTCCTCCGCGAGCGCCTTCTTGAGGCCGTCCGGCGTGTCGCGGGTCGCGAGCTCGACCTCGGTCATGCCCTTCTCCGGGTCGTCGAAGCTCACCTTGAGCAGACACTCCTCGTCGAGGCGGAAGTCGATGCGCCGCCCGGTGGCCACCGCGGGCAGGCGGATGGACCCGAGGAACTCGTCGTCCACGATCTGGTCGGAGTCGCCCTGGTAGATGTCGATCTCGATGGGCTGGCCGGGCTCGCGCGGCGGGGGCAGCCGAAAGGACCGCGTCGAGGGGATGGTGGTGTTCTTCTCGAGGATCTTCCGGAACCGGCTCTGCGGGGTGGCGATGCCGATGGGCATCGAGAGCACGTCGACGAGCGTCACCGAGTCGATCTGGTCGAGCGAGTCGCCGAGCAGCGCCGCGCCGAGCGCGACGCACTCGTCCGGGTGGACGCCCTTCCGCGGCGGCTTCCCGAAGTGCTCCTGGATCTTCTGCTGCACGAGCGGCATCCGGCTCTGGCCCCCGACGAGGATGATCTCGTCGATGTCCTGAGGGCGGATGTCCTTCGCGGCGAGCACCTCGTCGCAGATCTGGAAGGTGCGCTCCACCAGGTCGAGCGTGAGCTCGTCGAGCTGCGCGCGCGAGAGCGGCATGCGGACGTCGAGCGGCTTCCCCCGCTTCTCCTCGATGTACGGGAGGTCGATCACGACGTTGGGGATGAGCGAGAGATCGATCTTCGCCGACTCTGCCCCCTTCTTCACCCGCTGCATCGCGATCGGCGACTGGGCGAGGTCGATCTTGTGCTCCCGCCAGAAGTCCTCGAGCACGAAGTCGATGATCCGGTTGTCGAAGTCCACGCCGCCGAGGAACGTGTCGCCGCCGGTGGCGAGGACCTCGAACACGTTCCCGGAGAGCTGGAGCACGGAGACGTCGAAGGTGCCGCCGCCGAGGTCGTAGACCAGCACCTTCTGATCCAGCCCGCGCGAGAAGCCGTAGGCGAGGGCCGCCGCCGTGGGCTCGTTGACGATCCGCTTCACCTCGAACCCGGCGAGCTTCCCTGCCTCGCGCACCGCCTGGCGCTGGGCGTCGGAGTAGTACGCGGGGACGGAGATGACCGCCTCGTCGATCCGCTTCTCCAGGAAGGCCTCGGCGATCTTCTTGATGTGGGCGAGGACCATCCCGCTGATCTGCGGGAGCGTCCGGACCTCGCCGCCGAGCATCACCGCCGCCTCGCCGTTCGGCCCTTCGACGATGTCGTACGAGTAGTAGTTGCGGAGCTCCTGGACGACCTTCGAGTTCCACTTCCGGCCGATGAGCCGCTTCGCCCCGTAGATCGTGTTCTTGGGGTTCGTGACGAGCTGGTCCTTCGCCACCGCGCCGACGAGCTCGTCGCCCTTCTCTCCCAGCGCGACCACCGTCGGGAGGATGAGGCTCCCGCGATCGGTCGGGACCACCCGGGGGATCCGGCTCCGGACGTGGGCGACGCACGCGTTCGTGGTGCCGAGGTCGATGCCGACGATGGGCTTCTCGCCTTTCGGGGCCATGTCGCGGCGAACGTAGCACGGATCCCGGGTGCGTCCGAGCAGGCCCCGGGCGTCAGGCTTCGGGCGTCAGGCGCAGGCGCAGCGCCGATGTGCGTGCGGGCTAGAACGGCACGTCGTCGTCTCCGCCCTCTTCGTCTCCGCTCTCGTCGCCGGGCGCCCCGCCGCGGGCTTCGCCGAAGAGGGCGGGGACGATCCGCGCGTCGCGCAGCGCCGGCGCGGGCGCGTCGGCGAGCGGCAGAAGGAACCCCTCCCGCTCCCCCTGAGCCTGTCGAAGGGTCGGCGCGGGATCGTCGAGCTGCCACCGCTCGAACAGCTCCGGCTCCGCGGGCAGCTCCTCGAGGAAGCGCGACGCCTTGAGCACGATCCGCTCGCGATCGCGCGGCGCGGCCACCACCGGGTAGGCGAGGTAGAGCTCGTCCTTCGCCCGCGTGCACGCGACGTAGAAGAGGCGCCGCTCCTCCTCCTCGCCGGCGGTGTCCTTGAGGGCCTGGGCCGACGGGAAGCGGCCGTCGGCGAGCCAGACCAGGAACACCGCCCGCCACTCCAGCCCCTTCGCCTGGTGAACGGAGGAGAGGATCAGCTTCTCGTCGGGCTCCCCGCCCTCGGCGACCGTCTCGGCGCTGAGCTCGGTGAGGAGCGCGATCTCGGCGAGGAAGGCCTCGGTGTCCTCGTAGGCGCGCGCGTACTGCGCGAGCTGCTGCACGTCCTCGATGCGGGAGTCCGCGTTCAGGAACTCGGCCCGGAGGTACTCCTCGTACCCCTCGTCGAGCACCTTCTCGATCGCCTCGCCCGGCAGGTCGCGCACCGGCGGACGCGTCAGCGCGCGCAGGAGCTGCGCGAGCCGCGCGTACCCCGCCCGTCCCTTCCCCGGCACCTGGCAGGCGACGTCCGGCGCGAGCAGCTCGTCCACCGTCCCGCGCCCGCCGCGCCGCCGCGCCAGGAACGCGCTCCAGACCGCGTCCGCGGTCGCGGTCCCCACGCCGGGCGTGATCTTGAGGCAGCGCTTCAGCGCCAGCTCGTCCCCCGGGTTGCGCGCGAACCGCAGGTGGGCGAGCACGTCCTTCACGTGCGCGGCCTCGAAGAAGCGGACGCCGCTCCGCACGACGAAGGGGATGCCGCGCCGGGCGAGCTCGAACTGGATCTCCATCGAGTGGTGGTGGGCGCGGTAGAGCACCGCGATCTCGGGGAGCGGGATCCCCTCGTCGCGGAGCTCGAGCACGCGCTGCGCGACGAACGCGGCCTGCTGGTTCACGTCGCGGCAGGGCACCAGGGCCGGCAGGGTGCCGTCGCGCCGGACCGCCGTGAGCTCCTTCCGGAACTGGCGGACGTTGGCGGCGATGGAGGTGTTCGCGAGCGTCAGGACCTGCGGCGTGGAGCGGTAGTTGACGGTGAGCTCGAACCGGCGCGCGTCCGGGTAGCGCTGCTCGAACTCGAGGATGTTCTCGAAGTGCGCGCCGCGGAACGAGTAGATGCTCTGGGCGTCGTCGCCCACCACGCAGAGGTTCCGCCGGCCGGCGACGAGCAGGTCCACCACGTCGCCCTGGAGCTGGTTCGTGTCCTGGTACTCGTCGACGAGGACGTGCTGGAACCGCTCGGCGAGCGCCCGCCGCACCGGCTCCCGCTCGGCGAGCAGGATCTTCCAGTGGAGGAGGAGGTCGTCGAAGTCCATCGCGTTGAGCTCGTGCTTCCGCTCCGCGTACCGCCGGGCCACCCGGAGGACGTCGTCGGTGAGCGGCACGAACTGCGGCCGCCGGTCGGCGACGACGTCCGCGAGCGGCGTCTGCGTGTTGACCGCCATGGAGACGAGGTCGACGAGCACGTCCGCCTTGGGGAAGCGGCGGGCCCCGACCGCCAGCCCGCAGTCGGCGATGGCGGCCGTCATGACGTCGCGCGTGTCCTCGCGATCGAGGATCGAGTAGCCGCGCGCGAAGCCCAGCTCGCCGGCGTGCTCCCGCAGGATCTCGTGGGCGACGTGGTGGAACGTCCCGCCGGCGATCCGCCGGGTGTCGATGCGGCAGACCTCCTCCACGCGCTTCAGCATCTCGCGCGCCGCCTTGTTGGTGAACGTGAGGAGGAGGATCGCCTCCGGCGGCACGCCGTCGGCGACGAGCCGCGCGACGCGCCAGGTCAGCGTGCGGGTCTTGCCCGAGCCGGCGCCCGCGATGACGAGGATGGGGCCGTCGCCCGCCTCCACCACCGCGATCTGCTGGTCGTTGAGGAGCCCGTCGTAGTTCAGCGCCCGGGCCGGCGGCGCGGCGGACTTGAGCTGGTAGCGCCGGGACATGCGTTCAGGGTCGGCACGGTAGCAGGCGAAATCGCGCCGGTCAAACCAAGGAAGGCAGGGAGGGGGCCCGACGGCTCCGCCGGCGGGCGGGGCGGCACGCCCCGTGAGACGAGAATCGGGCCGGCACCTCTGGCGAGGTGCCGGCCCGGTCCCAGGCGGGCGGGGGCAGGAGGTCGTCCGGAGCGCGCCGTGCGCGCGTGCAGCGAGGACGTCGGGCCGATGCTATTCGCGCCGGCGCGTGCGTCCACTTTTCGCCACGCCCGCGCGCGCGCTCACGCCGCGCGGGCCCGGGC
>JAEYOU010000179.1 GCA_023411405.1 Pseudomonadota bacterium
GCGCTGCGGCCCGCGGCGGGGCGCGTCGTGCTCGCGGCGGTGGGGGTGGTCCAGACCGTCCCCTCGCTCGCGCTGCTCGTCTTCATGATCCCGCTCCTGGGGATCGGGACCGGGCCGGCCGTCGCCGCCCTCGCGCTGTACGCGCTCCTGCCCATCGTCCGGAACACGCACGCCGGCCTCACCGGCATCGCGCCCGAGCTGGGCGAGTCGGCGCGCGCGCTCGGGCTCTCGCGCTGGGCGCGCCTGCGGCGCGTGGAGCTCCCGCTCGCCGCGCCCGCGATCCTCGCCGGCGTGAAGACCGCCGCGGTGATCGCCGTCGGGACGGCGACGCTCGGCGCGCTCGTGGGCGCGGGCGGCTACGGACAGCCGATCCTCACCGGGATCCGGCTCGCCTCGGTGCCGCTCATCCTGGAGGGGGCCATCCCCGCGGCGCTGCTCGCGCTCGGCGTGCAGGGGCTCTTCGATCTCGTCGAGCGAGGGCTCGTCCCGCGCGGACTGCGGAGGGCAAAGGCGCGCTGAACCGAGCCGGGCGCGTGAGCGCCCGGCAAACGCTCAGCGCCGGCCGCGCGGCAGCTGCAGCTCCATCCGGAAGTCGCTCAGCGTGCCGACGTTGTTCGCCAGCGAACGTCCGCCCGGGGTCGCGATCGCGAGGCGCCCCGTGTGCTCCCTCCGGCGCCTGCGCGCGGTGAGCAGCGAACCGGCGACGAGGGCGAGGGCGGCAGCGAGGGCGACGAGAGCAGCGAGGGCGGTCATGGTCCTTCTCCGCGCAGAGAACACGCGTCCGAGGGATGGAACTTGTAGGCGGAAGGGGAGTGACCGGAACTGCCCAAGAAGGGGCGCAGGCGCTCGCAGGGGACCCGCCCGGAGAGGGAGCGAGCGGCCAAGCGCCGCAGCTCAGCCGGCGATCGCCACGTCCACCAGGGAGGGCCGGAGCACCCGCTGCAGGTCGCCCGGTTCGAGGCCCACGAGGAAGCCGCGCGAGCCGCCGTTCACGTAGACGCGCGGGAGCTCCAGGATCGTCCGCTCGAGGTAGACGGGCATCGCGCGCCGCGTGCCGAACGGGCTCGTGCCGCCGACCTGGTACCCGGAGTGACGGTTCGCCACCTCGGGCTTGCAGGGCTGGACGAGC
The DNA here is from genome assembly GCA_023411405.1 of Pseudomonadota bacterium. Classification (GTDB taxonomy): domain Bacteria; phylum Myxococcota; class Myxococcia; order Myxococcales; family Anaeromyxobacteraceae; genus Anaeromyxobacter. The sequence goes on from JAEYOU010000179.1 coordinate 1,130, forward strand.
TTCTTCCCGAGGACTCGCGCCAGCGCCTTGACCGAGACCTCGCGATCGCCGTGCATCAGGACGAGGAGCGGCCCACGGTCCTCGTCCTCCATCACCAGGGTCTTCACCACGGCGTGCTCGTCCACCCCGAGCTCACGCGAGGAGGCGCGCGTGCCGCCGCGCTCCTCGTACCGATACAGGTGCTCGGTGTACGCGACGCCCTGCGCGCGCAGCAGGCGGGTGGCGGGGGTCGAGGGCGCCTTGCTCATGGGCGCCAAGGATACCGCGGCGCGCGGGGTAGGGGGACCCGCGCGGCAGCGCGGGGGAGGGGCAGCGCCCCTCCACGCTGGGTGCCGCGCAAGCCGCCCATCCACTGCGCCTCGAGTCGTGGCGGCGCAGCGCGGCGGGACCCAGCGCAGCAGGGGTGGGGCCCCAGTGGCTTCGCCGCTGGGGCGGGGCGGCACGCCCCGTGAGATCAGATCAAATCCCCGGCCGGGCCTCGTCGCGCGTCGTGCCGAGGCGCGCCTCCGGCGAGAGCCTGCGGAGGATGGCGTTCGAGAACGCCGGCAGGTCCTCGGGCTTGCGGGAGGTGATGACGTTCTCGTCCTCCACCACCTCGCGATCCACCCAGCGCGCGCCCGCGTTGATGAGGTCGGTCTTCAGGGAGGGCCAGGAGGTCACGGTCTTGCCGTCGAGCGCGTCGGCCTCGACCAGCATCCACGGACCGTGACACACCGCGGCGACGGGCTTCCCCGCGGTGAACATGTTCCGGACGAGCCGGACCACGTCGATGTCCATGCGCAGCTTGTCGGGGGAGTATCCGCCCGGGATGACGAGCGCGTCGAACTCGTCGGCGGAGACGTCGCCGGCGCGCGCGTCCGTCGTGAAGGCCTCCTCCTTCTTCTTGCCCTCGATCCGTTTCCCCTTCTCCAGGCCGACGAGCACCACCTCGTGTCCCGCCTCCCGGATGCGGTCCCAGGGGATCCGGAGCTCCGAGTCTTCGAAGAGATCGTCCGCGATGAACGCCACACGCGCCATGGATTTCCTCCGCGCGCACATTCGTCACCGGCCGGCCCCGCGCCAAGCGGTAGCTCGCGTTTTCCAGCGGCCCGACGGGGGATGGGGGCGGGAGAGCGTGGACGCGGCGCGCGCTCAGACGGCGGGGTTCCACCAGACCGCGCCCTTTCCGGCCATCGCCGCGGCGGCGCGGGCGCGGACGCCGGCGAGCTCCGCCGGCGAGAACGGCGTCTCGAACGCGGCCGCGGCGGCCAGGGCGGCGTCCTGCTCGTTGGGGAACGAGAGGCCGAGCAGGGCCACGTCGGGGTCGCAGGTGAGGGTGTACCGGAGGCACTCCTCGACCGAGAGCCGGGGCATCGTCGGCGCGGCGGCGGTCTCCCCGCCGGAGCTCAGCTTGCCGCGCGGGCGCTGGGAGAGCGGCCGCCCGTACCCCTCCGTGTCGCCCAGGAGCTTGCCCGCCCCGAAGGTCTTGAAGCAGATCGTGCCGACGCCGAGCCGCTTCGCGCGGGGGAGGATCTCGTCCACGTACCGTGAATCGCAGAACGGCCCGACGGGGAACAGGAGCACGTCGCAGAGGCCGGCGTCGAGCGCGGCGGCGAGCACGTCCGGGTGGTGGCTGGAGATCCCGCGGAACCGCGCTCGCCCGCGCCGGAGCTCCTCGCCCAGCTCGTCGAACCCGCCGCCCGGCGCGGCGAGCTTCCGGAAGAGCGCGAGGTCCGAGAGGTTGTGGAACACGAGGAGGTCCACCGCCGGCAGCCCGAGCCGCCCGAGGCTCTCGTCGAGCTGCGGCGCCACCGGGCGCTCGAGCAGATCGATCTTGTCCACGAGGAAGACGCCCTCGCGCCGGCCGCGGAGCGCCTCGCCGACGATCTCCTCCGAGAAGCCGTCCTCGTAGCCCGGGGCGGTGTCCACCACGTTGAGGCCCGCGTCGAGCGCGCGGCGCAGCGTCGCCACGCAGCGCTCCTTCGGCACGGAGCGATCGGCGAGGTCGCCGGCACCAACGCGGGTGGCCACGAACCCCGTGCGGCCGAGGGCGCGGCGGGGGGTGAACCGGGGGAGGGGGGTGGAGGGCATGGCGGCAATGTAACACCCCCGTCCTTGACCCGGCCCCGCCCCCGTGCGATCCCGATCCCGGATGCGCACCGAGAACCTGGCGGTGATGCTCACCGACATGAAGGGGTTCGCGGCCGCGACGAGCCGGCAGTCGCGGGCCGAGAACGCCCGCCTGCTCGCGCTCCAGGACGCGCTCCTCCTGCCCGTGGTGCAGGCGTTCCGCGGCGCGCGGGTGAAGACCATCGGCGACGCGTACCTCGTCCTCTTCTCCTCGCCGACCGCGGGCCTGCTCTGCGGGATGGCCCTCCAGGATCGGCTGTGGGACTACAACCGGCGCGCGCCGGAGGGGGAGCGGATCGACGTGCGGGTGGTGCTCTCGCTCGGCGAGGTGCGCGTGGTCGGCCCCGCAGACCGGCCCACCGACGTCTACGGCGAGGCGGTGAACCTCGCCTCGCGCGTCGAGGGCGAGGCGGAGGCGGGCGAGATCTGGTTCACCGAGGCGGTCCGGCTGGTGGCCGACGCGGGCGAGATCCCGGGCGACGAGGTCGGCCTGCGCGCGCTCAAGGGCTTCCAGGATCCGGTCCGGCTCTTCCGCGTCGCGCGCGCCGGCAGCGGGCTGGACGAGCCGCCCTACGGCGGGTTCGCCCTCTCC
>JAEYOU010000278.1 GCA_023411405.1 Pseudomonadota bacterium
GCGTAGGGCCCGCGCAGCGGGCCCGGAGTCGAAGGCCCGCCCTTCCCCGCGAAACCCGCCCTCTATCGCGCCCCGAGGACCTCGAGCTCCGGCACCGACCGCGGAGGGATGACGACGTGCGGCGGCACCGCCTCCCCCCGCAGCGCGGCGGCGACGAGCTCCACCCCCGCGCCGCCGGTGGGCGGCTTCACCACCGTCGCCGCGAGCAACCCCTCGCGGACCAGCCGCTGCCCGCCCTCGGGGAGCCCGTCACATCCCGTGAATGGACCCACCCAGTCGGGGCGGTGGTTGCGCAGCGCGTTCCGGGCCCCCAGGGCCATCTCGTCGTTCTGCGCGCAGACCGCGTCGAAGCGGGCGTCACGATTCTCGGAGAGCCAGGACGAGACCGCCCACTCCGCCCCCTCGGTGGTCCAGTCGCCCGCGATCGCGTGGGCGACGACGACGCGCGAGTCCTTCAGCTCCTGGTCGACCATCCGGCGCCGGAGCACCGTGGCGGCCGAGGCGCTCGGTCCCTCGATCTGGAGCACCTGGCCCCCGCGGGGCAAGAGCGCCTTGAGCTGGCGCCCCTGGATCCGGCCGATCTCCAGATCGTCCACCGAGGCGGAGCTGACGAGCGCGGCGGGGTAGTCCCGGCGTACGGCCTCCAGGTACGGCGCCCGGGCGGAGACGATCACCCAACCGATCCGGGCGGCGACCGCGCTCCGCGCGATCTTCTCGAACCCGACCGTCGCCACCGCCTCCACCACGAAGGCCACCGGCCGCTCCCCGGGGGCGCGCTTGACGTAGTCCTCGAGCTGGGCGATCTGCCGGACGGGATCGTTCTCGACGTAGACCACCTCGACGCCCAGCCCGGCGCGGCTCGCGGCGGCGCGCGCCTCGACCTCCTGCTGCTTCTGGAACTCCTGCCGCGACGTGAGGAGCGAGAGCACCACCAGCTTGCGGTCCATGAGCCCTCCGGGGAGGTGTTCCACGGATGGTACCTCTTCCGGAGCCCGCCGCCACCCGTTCGCCGCCGCGCGGCTACGGCAGCGTAGACCTGGCGAGGGTGGAGGCCAGCGCCGCCACCGTGGCCGGCTCCGGCGCGCCGCCGTGCATGCTCCGGAGCCTGAACACGTCGTGCACAAGCCCGTCCGTGGTCTCGAGCTCCATCTCGCGCGGGAACAGGCCGTACAGCGCGAAGCAGCGGAGCACGCGATCCAGGAGCCCGCGCCCGTCCGCGGCCTCGAGCTCGACGACGACGTCGGCGCCGGCGTGGGTGATCCGGTGACCGAGGAGCTCCAGCCCGGCGACCGCGGCGCGGCGCGGCGCCGCGTCGGACTCGGTCAGCCGGAGCACGAGCGCGGGCGTGAGGTCCATCGAGGGCGGGAGCTCGAGCTCGAGCTGCGCGTGCCAGCGGCCGCCGCGATCGCGCGCCCACCCGCGGACGACGGAGACGTGCTGCGCGGCGAGCCCGGCGGAGAGACGACCCGACCATCCCACCGGGAGCGATCCGCGGAGCTCGACCCGCCGCCGGGCGGGTCCCAGCGTCTCGATCTCGACCGCGACCTCTCCGGCCGCGCCGACCGCTCCCACCGCGTCCTCGTCCATCGCTCCTCCCGCGTTCACTGGACGAGGCTCTCGCAAGCGGCTTGCCAGCGCGGGGCCCCGGATCGCACCGAGTTTCCGCGCGCGCACGGCGCCGCTGCACGGTTCGCGGGCGCATCCTGAGAGGACGCCGGGCACTCCAGGCCAGGCGCCGGAGGCGGCGGCCAGCCCCGCGGCGCCGGCTACTGCCCGAGGTCGAGCGCCGTGTCGGGCGGCAGGCGCTCGAGCGACTCGAGCTCCATGGCGTTCGTCTTCCAGTCCATGGCGAAGCGGAAGCGGACCTTGTCGCCGGGCTTCGCCTCGGCGTCGGCGGCGCCCGGGCCGACCCGGTACGTCATCGTCATGGGGACCATCCCGACCTTGGCGCCCGAAGCATCCACGAAGTCGGGGATGGACTCGTGGCGGAGGACGAACGCCCGGTTGCCGCCCGAGCCCTGCACCCCGACGACCTCTCCACGGACCGTGTACCGCTGGGCCGAGGGACCGACGCGCGTGGTAGGAGACTGCTTGCACCCGATCGGCAGGGTGAACGCCAGGAGGGCCAGGGCGGCTGCAGCCGGGGCTCGAACGCAGGGATGAATGGTCATCGCGCGTATCTGCCGGGCCGGGGCTCCTGGCGCGCGGCCCATTCGGGCCTACGGCGCCGGGCGCGCCCGGCGCGGGAACCGGGCCCGCCGAGGCTACGCGGTCGGGGTCGCGGTCGGCGGGGCGTCGAAGTTGAGGACGCGGGCGCCCATGACCGCGATGTAGATGCCGTAGGCGGAGAGGGCGAGCGACACGAGCGGATAGAGGACCGGCACGATCGCGATGAAGCTCGCGACGCCCATCGCCGGCAGCACCGCCGAGGAGTACGCGGCGATGCGGACGGACGGCTCGTACGGCGCCTTGCTGCCGAAGATCAGGCTGACGCCCCAGACGATGAGACCGCCCAGGAACGGCCCGATGAGGCCGCCGACGATGACGCTCACGATGAGCCCCGTGAAGGCCGCGCTGATCGCGAAGCCGAGGCCGATCCGGAGGCCCCAGAGGAAGCTCGAGACGAACACGAGCGCGCCGTAGACGGCCGCGGCCGCGACCGCGAAGACGAGGCAGTTCACGTAACCGGTCTCGCCCTTCTTCCCCTTGAAGAACTCGGTCGGATTCTTCACGACGGCGATCGCGGTCGCGACGAGCGCCCTGGGATCGATCGGCGGGAGGACGGGGCCGGTGGACGGCGGAGGCGAGGTCGGGGTCGGGCTGGTCTCGGACACGTTCGGTACCCCCTGCGTGAGGGACGGCGGAGGAGAAACTCTACCGCTCGCGGGGAGTTGCTCGGTCCGCCATCGCTCCACGCCCCAAGCGGGCAGACTGCCGCCGGGCCGGAGACCCGCCCCGCCTCACCGCGCCCGCAGGAAGCGCTCGAGCCGCGCCATCGCCTCGCGGAGGCTCTCGAGCGACGTCGTGTAGGAGAACCGCAGGAACTCCTCCGGCCGGTTCCGGCCGAAGTCGAGGCCTGCGGTGACGGCGACGCCGGCGCGCTCCAGGATCTCCAGCGCGAACGCGCTGCTGTCCTCCGCGAGGCGGCCGCAGCCGGCCCAGACGTAGAACGCGCCCTCCGGCGCGACCGGCACGTCGAACCCCAGGCCGCGGAGCGCGGGGACGACGAGGTCGCGGCGCACGCGCAGCTCGCGGCGGCGCGCCTCGAGGAGCTCGAGCGTCTCGGGCAGGAACGCGGCCAGCGCGGCGCGCTGGGCGAGCGTCGAGGGGCAGATGAACAGGTTCTGCTGGAGCTTCTCGACGTGGCGCAGGTAGGCGGGCGGGACGACGAGCCAGCCCAGGCGCCAGCCGGTCATGTCGAAGTACTTGCTGAAGCTGGAGACGACGAACACGTCGTCGGAGAGCTCGAGCGCGGTCCGCGGGTCGGGGCCGTAGGTGAGCCCGTGGTAGATCTCGTCCACCACGAGCCGCCCGCCGCGGCGCGCGGCCACCTCCTGGATCCCGCGCAGCCGCTCGAAGTCGATGAGGGTGCCGGTGGGGTTCGACGGCGAGGCGACGAGCACGGCGGCGGTGCGCTCCGTCCACCGCGCCTCGACGAGCTCCGGCGTGAGCTGCCAGCTCGTCTCCGGCCCCACGGGAACGCCGACGGGCACGCCGCTGACGCTCCGCGCGAACTGCCGGTTGCACGGGTAGCCCGGATCGGTGAGCAGGAGCTCCGCGCCGGGATCGAGCAGCGCGGCCATCACGAGGAGCAGCGCGCCCGAGGATCCCGCGGTCACGACCACTCGCTCCGGCGCGAGCGTGAACCCGTAGCGCGTCCGGTAGAACTGCGCGATGGCCTCGCGCAGCTCCGGGAGCCCGAGCGCGACGGTGTAAGGGAGCGGGCCACCCGCGAGCGCCGCGGCCGCCGCGCGGCGCACGGGCTCGGGCGTGGGGAAGTCGGGCTCGCCGACCTCCATGTGGATGATGGTCCGCCCCTCGCGCTCCAGCGCAGCCGCGCGGGACATCACGTCCATCACGCGGAAGGGCTCGATCTCCGCCATGCGGCGGGCCAGCGGTCGCGGCTCCATGCCGCCGCATCCTACCCTATGCCCGCGCCCGCGCCCGTGCGCCGCTCGACTCCGGTCACACCGCCAGCCCGTCCGGCCCGAACACGTGGCACGCCTTCGCCTGGAGCCCGACCTGCACGAGCTCGGACGGCCGGACGCCGATGGACGGGTCCCGGCGCGCCACCACCGTCTGCTCGCCCTCCGTGCGGACGTACATGAAGCTCTCCGCCCCGAGCTGCTCCACCACGAGCACGCCGCCCTTCAGCACCGCGTCGGCGCGCTCCGGCGCGACCACGTGCTCGGGGCGGATCCCCACCGTCACCTCGGTGCCGGCCTGCACGCCGCGTGAGCCGTTCTGGACGGGCACGGCCAGCGGCGCGCCCCCGGGCAGCCGGACGGTGAGCTGGCCGGGGCGCACCGCCTCCGCCACGCCCTTGAGGAAGTTCATCCGCGGCGAGCCGAGGAAGCCGGCGACGAACAGGTTCCGCGGGTGCTGGTAGAGCTCGAGCGGCGCGCCCACCTGCTCGACCCGCCCGGCGTTGAGGACCACGATCCGGTTCGCCAGGGTCATCGCTTCGACCTGGTCGTGGGTGACGTAGACCATCGTCGTCCCGAGCTCCTCGTGCAGGCGCGAGAGCTCGATGCGCATCTGCACCCGGAGCGCGGCGTCGAGGTTCGAGAGCGGCTCGTCGAACAGGAACACCTTCGGGTTCCGGGTGATGGCCCGCCCGATCGCCACGCGCTGCCGCTGCCCGCCCGAGAGCTGCCGGGGCTTGCGCTGGAGCAGCTCCTCGATCTGGAGGATGCGCGCCGCCTGGCGGACGCGCTCGTCCACGGTCGCCCGGTCCGCCTTCGCGAGCTTGAGGCCGAACGCCATGTTCTCGAAGACGCTCATGTGCGGGTAGAGCGCGTACGACTGGAACACCATCGCGATCCCGCGCTGCGACGGGAGCGCCGCGTTCATCCGCTCGCCGTCGATGAGCAGCTCCCCCGAGGTGATGTCCTCGAGCCCGGCGATGAGCCGCAGCAGGGTGGACTTCCCGCAGCCCGAGGGCCCGACGAACACCACGAACTCGCGGTGCCCGATGTCGAGGTCCACCCCCTTGATCACCTGCACGGCGCCGAACGACTTGGTCACGCCCCGGAGCTTCACCTGCGCCATGCCACACCTCCCCTATCCCTTGACCGCCCCCGCCGTGAGCCCCGAGACGATCCGCCGCTGGAAGATCAGGACCAGGACGACGAGCGGCACGGTCACGATCACCGACGCCGCCATCACCCGCCCCCACGGGAGCTCGAACCGCGACGCGCCGCTGATGAGCGCGATCGCCACCGGCACCGTCCGCTTCGCGTTCGAGAGCGTGAAGGTGATCGCGAACATGAACTCGTTCCAGGCGGTGATGAACGCGAGCAGCCCGGTCGTCGCCAGCGCCGGCCACATGATCGGCAGGAACACCTTCCGGATGATCGTGAACGGCTTCGCGCCGTCCACCAGCGCCGCCTCCTCCAGCTCCTTCGGGAGCTCGCGCACGAACGTCGTGAGCACCCACGTCGTGAACGGGAGCGTGAGGATGAGGTACGAGAGGACCAGGCTCCCCAGCGTGTCGTAGAGCCCGAGCCAGCTCACCAGCTCGAACATCCCCGAGAGCACCGCCACCTGCGGGAACATCGAGACCGAGAGGATCGTGAGGAGCAGGAGCTTCCGCCCGCGGAACTCGATGCGCCCGAGCGCGTACGCCGCCGTCACGGACAGGAAGAGCGAGATCGCCACCACGGTGCCGGCGACGATCACCGAGTTGAGGATGTTCCGCCCGAAGCTCTGCTGCGCGAAGATCGCGGCGTAGTTGCCCCACGCCGGATCGGGCGGGAACGCCTCCACGTCGTAGAGGGCGGAGCCCTCCTTCAGCGAGGAGACGATCGCCCAGTAGAACGGGAAGACCGTGTAGACCACGATCGCCGCCACGAGCAGGTAGAAGAACGCCCGGCCCACGATCCGGCGCGCGCCGCGCATCTCACGCCTCCCCCGCGCCGAGCCGGACGCGCCCGAGCGTGATGTACGCGATGGTGAAGATCCCGATGATCACGAACAGGAACGTGGACGCGGCCGAGCCGTACCCGACGTCCTGGAACTCGACGAGCTGCTGCCGCGCGTAGATCGCCATCGTCGAGGTCGAGCGGCTGTTGCCCGTGAGGATGAACGGGAGATCGAAGATCCGGAGCGCGTCGAGCGTCCGGAAGATGATCGCCACCATGAGCCCGGGCCGGATGAGGGGCAGCGTGATCCGCCAGAAGACCTTGAGCGGGTGGACGCCGTCGACCTTCGCCGCCTCGTAGATCTCCGCCGGCACCATCTGGAGCGCCGCCAGGATGAGGAGCGTCATGAACGGGGTCGTCTTCCAGACGTCCACGAGCACGACCGCGGTGAGCGCGAGGTCGGGGTTGGCGGTCCAGGCGAGCGGCTGATCGGCCAGCCCGAGCGCCAGGAAGACGTGGTTCAGGACGCCATAGAGGTCGTTGTACATCCAGTTCCACATCTGCGCGGACACGACCGTCGGGATCGCCCAGGGGATGAGGACCGCGGCCCGGAGGAGGCCCCGGCCCGGCAGGTGGGCGTTGAGGGTGAGCGCGATGATCGTGCCGAGCACCGTCTCGATGACGACCGAGAGCACGGTGAACCGGACGGTGTTCAGGACCGCGGTCCACCAGTCCGCGTCGGCCGCGAGGAGGCGGAAGTTCTCGAGCCCCACCACCTGCCAGTCCTGCATCGCGGCCAGGCTGGCGTCGGTGAAGGCGAAGTAGATCGTCCGCACCAGCGGCCAGCCCGCGACCGCGGCGAGGACGGCGAGCATGGGCAGGACGAAGATCCACGCCCAGCGCCGCCGCTGGCGCGTGAGCGCCGAGGCCTCCGCGGCCTCGGCGGCCCCGAGGAGCTCACGCCGATCCCGGACCGCCTCCACGGCCGCCTCCTACCGCGCCGCGCGGCGGTTGAGCCGCTGGATGACGCGCTCCACCTGGGCGAGGCTCTTCTCGGGCTCGGACTGCCCGGAGAGCGACTCGTGGACCGCGTTCCAGAAGGAGTTCGAGACCTGGTTGTACCGCGCGCCGGTCTGGCGCGACGGGCGCGCGACGGCGGCCTGGAAGGTGGGGAGGAGCTCGCGCAGGAACGGGTTCTTGGCGAGGATGTCCTGGTCCTCGTAGAGCGCCGGGATGGTGGGGTTGAGGCTGATCTCGATCGCCGCGCGCTTCTGCTCCGCCGGGCTCGCGAGGTACGTCGCGAGGTCGACCGCGGCCTGCGTGCTCTTCGAGTAGCGGTTCACGGACCACTGCCAGCCGCCGAGGGTGCCGGTGTTCTTGCCGTCGGGGCCGCCCTTCGGGAGCGCGGTCACGCCGACCTTGCCCTTCACCGGGCTGTCCGGACTCTGGGAGAGCGCCCACGCGTAGGGCCAGTTGCGCATGAACACCGCGTTCCCCGACTGGAACGCGCCGCGCGCCTCCTCCTCGGCGTAGTTGAGGACGCCCTCCGGGGAGATGCTCTTGATCCACGAGGACGCGAGCTGGATGGCCGCGATGGCCTTCGGGTTGTCGACGTCCACCTTGCCCTGATCGTCGATGATCGTCCCGCCGCCGAAGCTGTCGATCCACTCGAGCGCGTTGCAGGTGAGCCCCTCGTACGCCCTGCCCTGGAAGACGTACCCCCAGAGCTTCGAGTTGCCGGCCTTGCGCTCGCCGTCCTGCACGACCTTCGCCGCCTGGGTCAGCTCCTGCCAGGTGGTGGGGACCTTCTGCCCGTACTTCTCGAGCAGGTCCTTCCGGTAGTAGAGGATGCCGGCGTCGGTGAACGCGGGGAGCCCGACGAGCTTCCCGTCCACGGTGTTGGCCTCGATGATCGCCGGGAAGTGCTGCCCGACGACCTCCTTCGGGACGGCCTTCCCGAGGTCGACGAGGTTCGGCGCGAGCAACCCGGGCCAGATGACGTCGATCCGGAGGACGTCGATCTCGCTCGAGCGCTGCGAGAGGAGCTGCTGGTACAGCGCGAGCTGTTCGTTCGAGTCCTTCGGGACGGAGACGACCCGGACCTGGTTCCCGGTCTTCTTGGCCCAGGCCTCGGCACCCTGCTTGCAGAAGTCGTACTCCGCACCGACGGAGCCGCAGGCGACCGACACGGTCGCGGCCTCGGCGCGCCCCACGAGCGCCCCCGCGGCGATCACCGCCGCGACGGCGACGCGATTCACGAGCGACATGTTCCCCCCCCTGGGCGCGCGCGGGACGGCCGGTCGTCCCGACCTGTCGATGCGCGCACCGCGCGAAGGGGAATGTGTGCACGCGGAGAGAACGCGCGCACGCACGGGAGGCGGGCCCGGGAGAGGGCACCGCCTCCTGGGGTGCCGCGGCGCTACCGGAGGACGGCGACGTTCTCGGCGCCGGCCACCGTGGCGCTCGGCTGCGCCGTCACGGGGCGCGGCTCGATCCGCTCGCCGTTGGCGAGCATCTTGAGCGAGAGCGCCAGGAGGGCCGAGATGAGCTCACCGGAGCCCGGCACGTCCAGCTTCCGGTAGATCCGCTTGCGGCGCGCCCGGATCGTCTCCGGGGACACGTTCGCGGCCGCGGCCGAGTCCTTGCACGCGAACCCCTGGGCGAGGCGCAGCACCTCGGAGCGCTCCGCGGGGGTGAGGTTGGTGCCCTCCAGGAACCGGGCGGTGAACGGCGTGAGCACCTCGACGTCGATGTGCGGCATTGGCTCTCGTCTCCTGCGGGCAAAGCCCGCCTCGTCGACTGGCCTTCCCCACGGTCCCCTATCGACCGATTCCCCGCCGGCCAGCCGCTCGGTGGTGCGCGTCACGTTAGGCACGGCCCGGCCGGAGACAACCCCCCTCCCGTCGTTTTTTCGCTGGTCTGCCCCTCGTCCGCCTGGGGCGCGAGGTTCGGGCCAACCGCCCGCCCGGCCAAGAGATTGCTCGGGCTTCGCCCTCGCCCCGTCGGCGGGCAGAGCCCGCCTCCTCCGGGAAATCAGCCGTTCTCGTCCCGCCTCGCCGCGGAGTTCAGGGGGCGCAGCGCCGAGAGCGCGGGGCGCTCGCGGGCGCGGTCCCGCTTCCGGAGCCGCCCGGCGTCGACGAGCATCCGACCGGCCCAGCGGTAGACGTTGAACTCCGCCACGAGCGATCGCATGGCGCGCATCCGCGTCCGCTGCTCCTCGCGCCCCATCGCCAGCGCCGCGGCCATCGCCGCGCTCGCCTCCTCGAGGTCGTACGGGTTCACGACCAGGGCGTCCGAGAGCTCCCGCGAGGCGCCCGTGAACCGCGAGAGGAGGAGCACGCCGGCCTCGTCCTCGCGCGCCGCGACGAACTCCTTCGCGACGAGGTTCATCCCGTCGTGCAGCGACGAGACGTAGCAGAGGTCGGCCGCCCGGTAGTACCGGAACACGTCCGGCGGCTCGTGGTTCGCCCGCAGGAGGACGATGGGGCGGTAGTCGCCCGCGCCGAACCGTCCGTTGATCCGGACCGCCAGCGCCTCGACGCTCCGGTCGAGCTCCTGATACCGCGGGATGCGCGAGCGGCTCGGCGCCGCCAGCTGCACGAACGTGAACCGCTGCTGGAACTGCGGGAAGCGCTCGAGGAGCCGCTCCACGGCGAGGAGCCGCTCCTCGATGCCCTTGGTGTAGTCGAGCCGGTCCACCCCCACGCCGAGGAGCGCGTGCTCCGGCAGCCCCAGCTCCCGGAACACGGCGGCCCGGCACGCAGGCACGGCCGGCGCCCCCTCGGCCCAGCGCGTCGGCCAGTCCACGGAGATCGGGTACGCGCGGACCAGGGTCTCCTCGCCGCCGAGCACCACGCTCTGCCGCTCGCGATCGAGGCGCGCCTCGAGGGCGCGGTCGACGCACTCGAGGAAGTGGTTGCAGTGCGCCTGGACGTGGAACCCCAGGATGCTCGAGCCGAGCATGCCCTCGAGTAGCTCCGGGCCGAACGGGCAGACCTCGAACCGCTCCGCGCCCGGCCAGGGGATGTGCCAGAACGTGATGACGGTGGCGCGCGGGAGCCGCTCGCGGACCATCCGGGGCAGGAGCGCGAAGTGGTAGTCCTGCACGAGCACCACCGGGTCCGGCCCGCGGGCCTCCTGCACGACGGCCTCCGCGAACCGCGCGTTCACCTCGCGGTACGAGGTCCAGTCGTCGCGCCGGAAGACGGGCCGCGTGTGCGCCTGGTGGCACAGCGGCCAGAGCCCCTCGTTGGAGAACCCGTAGTAGTAGCCCTGCTCCTCCTCGGGGGTGAGCCAGACGCGCCGGAGCGTGTAGGTCGGGGCGCCGGGCGGGACCGGGATCCGGGCCTGGCGGTCCACCGTCTCGCGATCCGCGGCGCCGCTCCCGTGGGCGATCCACGTCCCGGAGCACGCCTCCATGACCGGCTCCAGCGCCGTCACGAGGCCGCTCGCCGGGTGCACCACCCGCAGCTCTCCGTCCGGGCCGCGCTCGTGCGAGAACGGCTCGCGGTTCGCGACCACGATCACCTCGCTGCCCGGCAGGTGGCGCGCGAGCGCGTCGCGGAGCCGCTCCGGGCCCCAGCCGCCCGCCCTCCCCTCCACCTGCTCCGCCACGAGGTCGGCGACCAGGGCGCGCACGTCGGAGACGAGCGGCCCGTAGCGCGTCCGCGTCCGCGGCTCCAGCCCGGCCGGCGCGCCGGCGAGCGGCAGCGCCCCCCAGAGCACGCGCCGCACCTCCCGCGTCCAGGAGCTCCAGGAGATCCGCACCGAGAGCACCGCCGCGGCGGCGGCCGCCATGGCGACGGCGCCGAACGCCAGCCACAGCCAGGAGTGCATCTGCCGCTCCCGCCGCACGACCCAGGCCATGTCCTCGAGCAC
>JAEYOU010000401.1 GCA_023411405.1 Pseudomonadota bacterium
GCGCCGCCGGGCGCGAGGACCGCGTCGCGGTACCGGCGCGCGACCGCGGCGTCGAGGAGCCCGGCGTCGCGGAACGGGCCGAACAGGTCCTTCGCGATGACGAGCGACCACATGTACGTGTAGTAAATGGCCGAGTAGCCGTCGAGGTGCCCGAACGACTCCTGGAAGTACGTCCCCGGCACGTGGCGGAACGGCGTGTAGCGCTCCTGCAGCTCGGCGACGACGGCGGTGGTGTCGAGGCCCCGCGGGTCCCGGCGGTGGAGCTCGAGGCTCGTCGCCGCGTAGAACATCTGCTGGCGGACCATGAGCCCCTTGCCGTACTCGTCCGCCGCCTTCATGCGCTTCACGAGGTCCGCGGGGATCGGCGCCCCGGTCTCGACGTGGCGGGCGAAGCGGGCGAGCACCGCCGGGTCCCAGACCCACTCCTCGAGCATCTGCGACGGCGCCTCGACGAAGTCCCACTCGGTCGCGACGCCGGAGTGCGCCGCCCACCGCGTGTGGCCGCCGAGCACGTGGTGGAGGAGGTGGCCGAACTCGTGGAAGAACGTCCGCACGTCGGAGTGCTCGAGCAGCGCCGGCACGCCGGGCGCGGGGCGCGGGAAGTTGCAGACGAGGACGCCCTCGGGGAGCCGCTTCCCCTCCTGGCCCGACGCGAGCGTGAACTGGGCGTAGTGCTTGTACTTGCCCTCGCGCGGGTGCATGTCGAGGTAGACGCGGCCGAGGAGCCGCTCCCCCTCGACGACGTCGAAGACCTCCACCTCCGGGTGCCAGACCGGGGCGCCCTCCGCCCGGCGGTACTCGATGCCGAAGAGGTGCGCCGTCACGTCGAGCACGCCGTCCTTCACGCGGCCGTACTCGAAGTACGGCCGGACCGAGAGCGAGTCGAAGCCGTACTGCTCGGCCTTGATCCGCTCCTGGAGGTAGGCGGAGTCCCACGGCTCGACGCGCTCCGCGCCGGCGTCGTCGGCGCGCTTGCGGGCGAGGAGCTGCTCGTAGTCGCGGCGCATGCGGGCCGCCGAGGCCCCGGCGATCCGCTCCACGAACTCGGCCGCGGCGCGATCGCTGCCGATCATCTTGTCCTCGGTGACGTACGCGGCCCAGCTCGAGTACCCGAGCACGCGCGCCAGCTCGGCGCGGCGGTCGAGGAGCCGGCCGAGGACCTCGAGGTTCGCGGGGTGGCCGCGGAGGCGGTAGAGGCGCCACAGCTCGGAGCGGGCGCGCTCGCTCCGGGCGTAGGTCATGAAGGGCACGTAGTCCGTGTTGTCGGTCGTGATCGTGACCTTCCCGTCCGGGCCGGGCGGGTGGGCGCGGCGACAGTCCTCGGGGAGGCCGTCGAGGTCGTCGGCCGCGATGGTCAGCCGCCGCACGTCGTCCTTGATGTTCCGGCCGAACTCCTGGCCGATCCGGACGAGCTCGTCCCGCAGCTCCTTCACGCGCCGGCGCGTGGCCTCGTCGCGATCGACGCCCGCGCGCCGGAAGTCGCGCAGGCTCTTCTCGACGAGGTACCGCGTCGCCGGGTCCTGGCCCGCGGCGTCCACGCCGAGCAGCGCCTCGTAGAGCCCCCGGTCGAGCGAGAGCTCCGTCGAGAGCGCGTCCACCTCCTGCTCCGCCAGCTCCGCGGCGTCGCGCAGCTTCGGATCGGGGTGGACGTTCCGGGCGAGGCTCGCCCGGGCCGAGGCCCCCGCGAGGGCGGCGAACGCGCCGTCGAAGGCCTCGAGCAGGGCGAGCCCCGACGATCGCGCCTGGGGCCCCAGCGCCCGCGCGCGGTCGGCGAGGGCCCGCGCCTGGGCCATGTCGTCGCGGCAACCCTGCGTGAATGCTTCCGGGGTGGAGGTGAGCGAGCGGGCGGCGTCGAGGATGCGAGCGTCGGGGAGGACGGACATGGGGGAGGGTTCTACCGCGGCAGGGGCGGTCGTGCACCGCCCCTCGGGCGGCGCGTGCGGCTGGGCCCCTCGGAAGCGCGCACGAGCGCGGACATGCAGGCCCGCTCACCCTGAGCCTGTCGAAGGGTGAGCGGGGAGTGGTCGGCGCGAGCGGTCGATCCCTGTCAGATCCCCAGCAGCCGCATCAGCCGCTCCTGCATCGTCCGCTTGCGCTTCTCGTCCTTGCAGGTCTCGACGGCGCGGGCCCAGGCCTCGCGCGCGGACTGCTGGAACCCGAGCTGCTCGTACGTGAGCGCGAGCACCTCGTGCGCCTCGGGCACGTCGGGGCGGAGCTCGGAGGCGCGGGAGAACGCGGCGGCGGCCTCGAAGAGGAGGCCCTGCCGGGCGAGCGCGTGGCCGAGGTAGTAGTGCGCCTCGGCGGAGAGGTCGTCCTTCGACGTCGCCTCGCGGAGGAGGTGGATCGCCTCCTCGAGGCGGCCGGCCTGGAGGAGCTTCGCGCCCTCGCGCCACGCGGCGGCGGCGACGGCGCGGGCGGCGACCGCGACGGGGTCGCCGGCGGGGCCGATGAGGAGGAGCTTCAGCGTGCGCTGGAGCTCCTCGGGCCGGTACGGCTTCTCGAGGAACGCGTCGGCGCCGAAGGCGATCTTCGCGTCGGCGGCCACGGTGCCGCGGTGGATCGCGGACGTGAGGACGACGCGGGTGGGCCGGAGCACGGGGTCGCCCTTCACGGCGCGGCACACCTCGAACCCGGGCATCATCGGCAGCATCGCGTCGAGGATCACGAGCTCGGGCCGCGCCTCGCGGATGAGGTCGAGCGCGGCCTTGCCGTTCGCCGCCTGGAGCGCGGTCGCGCCCTGCCTCTTCACCGCGGCGGCGGCCTCCTCGCGCGTCTCGGGGACGGCGTCGGCGACGAGGACGAGGTAGCCCTTGCCGAGCCCCTCGAGCCGCTGCGTGGTCGAGCCGTCCTCCGGCAGCGGCGTCGCCGGGATCGGCGCCGGCGGCTCGAGCTCGGGCGGACGGGACCGGCGGGCCGGGGTGGGCGCGGAGAAGGGCGTCTCCGTCACCTCGGCGACGCCGACCACCTCCATGGTGGCGGTGATCTCGGGGAGCTCGATGCTGCCCGTGTCGCTGCTGCTCTTCTTCGCGGTGGCGTGCACGACGCCGACCCACGCGGCGATGGGGTCCGGCAGCGCGGGCGCCTGCGCGCCGCGCCACGTGGGCGCGCCCCGCTTCCGCTCGCGCACGACGCCGTCGAGCGTCCGCTCGAGCGCCGCCGGCACGGCGACGTACCGGAGGACCTTGCGGCCGGTGACGAACCGGATCTCGTCGGCCAGCGCGTGGTCGTCCGGATCCGCCATCGCGAGCACGAGCTCGGCCTTGCCGAGCGAGAGCGGCAGGACCCGCCGCTGCCGGCAGAACGCGGGCGCGACCACCTCGAGGTTCGCCGTGGGGATGACCGACTTCGAGAAGTCGACCCCCGGGCAGCCTTGCAGATCGGCGAGCGCCCGGACCAGCGCGCCCTCGGCGGCGAGGCCGAGCCGGAGCGCGGCGGAGGCGATGTCCCCGTCGTGCGCCGCCGCCAGCGCGCGGGCCGCGGCGTCGGGGGTGAGGACACCAGAGCGGACCAGGTGGGCTGGGACGTCGGGCATCGCGAGGGAAGTCTAACCCGGGGCCGTCGTTTGTCCCGAATGCGGCAGCGGTGGCAGGAGCGCATACATGTGGCGCAGCCCCGCGACCTCGTGGTTCGACAGGCTCACCACGAGCGGACTCGAAGGTCCGCTCACCCTGTGCCTGTCGAAGGGTGAGCGGGCGAGGTCCTCCCCCCGTCACCGCTCCGGCTTGGTCTCCCGCATCATCAGCGCGGTCACGGCCTCCCGCGGCGGCACGTTCTCGTGCAGGAGCCGGTACACGGTCTCGCAGATCGGCATCTCGGTCTCCAGCCGCTGCGCGAGGGCGTGCACGCTCCGGGCGTTGCGGATGCCCTCGGCGACCTGCCCGAGCTCGCGCTCGATGTCGTCGAGCCGCTTGCCCTCGGCGAGGCTCCGGCCCACGGTCCGGTTGCGCGACAGGTCCGAGGAGCAGGTGAGGACGAGATCGCCGAGCCCGGAGAGGCCGGAGAGCGTGAGCGGGTTCGCGCCCTTCCGGACGGCGAGGCGGGAGATCTCGACGAGGCCGCGGGTGATGAGCGCGGCGAGGGCGTTCGCGCCGAAGCCGAGGCCGTCGGAGATGCCGGCGGCGATGGCGACGACGTTCTTCACGCACCCGCCCACCTCGCAGCCGACGACGTCGCCGGAGGTGTACGGGCGGAAGGTCTTCGTGTGGAACGCGTCCTGGACCTGCCGCGCGATCCGCTCCCAGCGGGCGGCGACCGTCACCGCGGTCGGCAGCCCCTTCGCGACCTCCTTCGCGAACGACGGACCGGACATCACCGCGAGGTACGGGTGGAGCGGGACCGGGAGCACGTCCTCGAGCACCTCGGTCATGGTCATGAGCGACTCGAGCTCGATCCCCTTGGCCACGCACACGAGCGGTGTGCCGGCGTGGACGAGCCGCTTCGCCTCGATCGCCACCTGCCGGATGGCGAAGGACGGCACGGCGAGCACGACCAGCTCCGCGCCCTCCAGCGCGCGGGCGAGGTCGGCCGTCGCGTGCAGGTTCGCGGGCAGCGCGACGCCGGGCAGGTACCGCTCGTTCCGGTGCGCGCGCGCGATCTCGTCGAGGACGGCGGTGTCCTTGTCCCACGTCGTGACCGGGAACCCCTTCGCGGCGAGCAGCGCCCCGAGAGCAGTCCCCCACGATCCGGCACCGAGCACCGCGCAGCGCATCAGCCACCTCCTGTACGGCATCGTACCCGGCGGCCATCGGCGCGCCGCGGGATTCTCCGGGGGTGCAACCCGTGATGACGCGGTGCGTCGAGCGACTCAGGGTCCGCAGACCCAGCCCGTGACGAGGATCAGGCCGGCCACGACGAGCAGCGCCGTCGCCGCCGGCCGCGACGGCTTCGCGCGCCAGGCGAACGGGCGCTCGTGCCGGCGGTGGAACCGCGGCAACGTGCGGTAGTCGCGCCAGGCCTGCTCCCGGGCCGCCACGGCGCCGGCGACGTCCCCGAGGCCCGCGAGGGCCCGCGAGAGGAGCCACCGGCCCTCGATGGACCCGGGCCGCTGCTCGAGCAGGCGCTCCAGCGCCTCGCGCGCCCCGGCGAAGTCCCTGCGCGCGAGCCGCTGGCGCCCGAGCTCGAGCTCGAGCTCGCCCGCCCGGAACCGGGGATCCGCCTCGCGCACGAGCGCGAGCGCGCGCTCGGCCGGGTCGTACGCGCCGCTCCGGCCGAGGGCCGCGCCCATCACGAACGCGGTGTGGGCGTCCTCGTCCCCCGCCTCGACGTTGGGCCGGAGCGTCTCGGCGGCCTCCCGCGGCCGCCCGGACTCGAGCAGCCGCTCCGCCAGCTCGAACCGCGCCCGGCGGTCGTGCGGGTTCACGGCGAGCGTGCGCCGGAGCTGACCCATCCGCCGCCACCGCGCCAGCCAGCGGACCGGGTCCGGCAGCACACGGAACGTGAACCGGTCGCTCGCCCACCAGAGCACGAGCAGGACGACCAGCGCCGTCACCGGACTCCCGGTGAACCACGAGACCAGCCACCAGAGCGGGAACCACGACATGGATCGACCCCCATCACGACCAATGAACCACATCCGCGGGACTGCCGCCAAGGAGCCAGGCCGAAGGGAGGCGCCGGCGCCGGTCTCCGGTCCGGGGACATCGACCTCGCCCGCGAAGGCACGCACGCCGGAGTTGACCGCCTGCGAGGGCCGCGCGAACGTGGGCACGCTCGACGAGGCGCCGCTCCCGGCGCTGGAGCTGCGAGGTCCGCGATGGCCCAGGAGTGTACGCGGTGCATCCTCACCGACGACGTGCCCGGCGTCGTCATCGGGGCGGACGGGACGTGCTCCGTCTGCAAGGGCCACGACGCACGGCACGGCGACTGGCCGAGGATCCGCGCGCGCAGGGCGGCGGAGTTCGAGGGGCTGGTCCGCGCCGCGCGCCGCGCGGGCAGGACCTACGACGCCCTCGTCCCGCTCTCCGGTGGGAAGGACAGCACGTACGTGCTCTACCTCGCGCGCCGCGTGTACGGCCTGCGGACGCTCGCGGTGACGTACGACAACGGGTTCCTGACGCCGCACGCGCGGAAGAACATCACCCGCGCGCTGGACGCCCTCGGGTCGGACCACGTGACGGTGCGGCTGGGGTGGCCGCTCCAGCAGGCGCTGTACCGACACTTCTTCCTCCGGACCGGGTTCTTCTGCCCGGCCTGCATGAGCGGCATCGGGTACGCCATCGACACCGCCGCGGCCTCGCACCGGGTGCCGCTCGTCCTCACCGGGACGTCGCAGCGCACGGAGGAGCACGTCGCGCCCGAGTTCTTCGTCCCCTCGAGCCCGGACTTCTACCGGGCGGTGGTCGAGGACGAGCCGCTCCGCGACGAGTCGCCCATCCCGCTCTCGGTCCCGTGGGGGCGACGGATCGCGAACAAGCTCCCGCTGCCGCTCCGGGTGCGGTTCTACTGGGGCACGACGGTGAACGCGCCCGACTATCTGGACTGGGACTACGACGCCATCTTCGAGACGATCCGGCGCGAGGTCGGCTGGGAGGCGCCCACCGCCGACGCCGAACACTCCGACTGCGCCGCCGACCCCGCGGTGAACCACATCCGCCAGCGGAAGTACCCCGCCGTCGTGCCCGAGCTCACCCGGTTCAGCAAGCTCGTGACGCTGGGGAGGATGACGAAGGAGCAGGCCCGGCAGCGGGTCGCCGAGGCGCGCACCGCGGGTGAACCCGCGGCTGTGGGGACGCTGCTCCAGGCGCTCGACGTCAGCCGGGAGCAGTACGAGGCGGTCCTCGCGGACCGGGGCCGCCACCTGCCGTACCTCGCGCGCCAGTACGGGGTGCGCGCGGGCGTGCGCAAGGTGGTGCGGAGCGTCCTGGGGGCGCGCGGTGAGGACGAGGGCGGGGAGCGTTCACCCCGCGCGTAGCGCGGGCTCGTTCACCCCACCGCGGCCGCGACGATCCGCTCGAAGGCGGGCCGCTGCGCGCCGGCGAGGCCGAGCACGCCGCGGCGGAGCGCGGGGTGGCGCGTGAGCAGCAGCATGAGCCGGGTCCAGGCTGCGTACGCGCGGTAGCGGCGGCGCCAGGCGCGCTCGTAGCC
>JAEYOU010000415.1 GCA_023411405.1 Pseudomonadota bacterium
AAACTGAGCCGCATGGTGTGACCTCACTTAGTTCCCCGGGGGCCCGTCAGGACTCCGAAGAGCGATCCAGCCGGGTAGGGGCAGGCTCTCGACCGGCGCGTTTCCCCCTATCCGTGCTATTAGCTTCGGCTGGCTTGGAAAATACCTTAAGTGAGGAATATTCAGCCCGGCTAGATTCACGCGCAGTGGTGAAATGTGGAGATTGGGGCGACTTTAGCGGTGTTTCCAAGGTTCTTTTGACTCGGGCGCGGCCGACGCGCAGCCCGGCTGCTCGCGGCCAGCCGGGCTGCCGGAACCGCGCTAGATCGTTTTTTTGCTGTCAGAGCGCTGCAACCGAGCCACTCCGATGCCCATCAGCAGGCCCATTGAGCCGCTGAGCAGGTCGCTGGAGTCTGCCCGCCGACTGAGAACGAATACCTGCCCTGCTTCCACGGCGGCGAGCAGCGCCACACCCAACAGCAGGGCCTTCCAGGGGGACCGTATCGATCGTCCCGGCTTGAGGCTGGCGATCGCGGCTAAGGCTCCCAAAGGAATGCAGAGCAGGGCGAACTGCCCCTGCTTGAGCCACATCGCTCGATCCCATTGCGACCAGCCGAGCAGGGGAGTGATGCGGATGCCTCCGTTTCGCCACTTGTGATGCAGGTCGGACAAACTAAGCGTCAGGTCTAGCGGCAAGGCGGCCCAGACTAAAAACAGGGTCAGATAAACGAGCAATAGCTTCTCGCTTCGGCTGGCGGGAAGCCGGGGACCGATGAGCCACTGCAGGGCGTGGACCAATCCCGGTCCGAACACCAACCAGGCTGCCACGCCGATCGAGGCGCCCAGGGTTTCGGCCGCAATATCGTTCTGCGATGGAAACCGGCTCGTGTGCCAGAGCTGCGCGAATTCGAGTCCGGCGCTGAGTGCGGCGAGAACTGCTGTAACCACGGCCCCCCAGGCCACTGATCGAATCCACCCTTTCCCCAGCGCCGCGCTGCCGAGCCAAAAGAACCCGAGCGGAATAAACAGCAGGATGTTCGCCAGCCAATCCGACTTGGATACGACACCGACCTCTTGGCGAAGAATCTCGCCAAATCGCTCGATGGCAACGGGCAGGGGAATCGCCTGAAATCGGAGTGGAACGAGCGACCCGTAAATCGCGACGATGGTGAAGGCGACAGCGATCGCCAGCAGATGGCGACGCGTCGGCAGGGTGCGTGGCTGCTCCTGCGCGTCGAGTTGCCCCTCCATTGCTGCCTCGTAGCTCGCTGCCGTTCGGCTCACGCTTGCGGCGACTCAGCTTGCTGCCGGTAGAAGGCTACCGTGTGCCGCAGCCCTTCTTCTAAATCGGTCGCAGGGACATATCCGAGCACCTGCCGCGTCTGGCTGATGTCGGCCAAGCTGTCGCGCACGTCGCCGGTGCGAGTGGGATGGAACTCGGGCGCGATTTTTTTGCCGAGGAGTTGGGTCAGACGCTCGAGAATGTCGAGCAGCGATACGGAGTTTCCCGTCCCGACGTTGAAGCAGCGTCCGGCGGCGTCGGGAACCTGGCTGGCGAGCAGATTCGCTTGAACCACGTTGCCCACGTAGTTGAAATCGCGCGACTGCTTACCGTCGCCGTAAATGACCGGCGCTTCCCCCTGCAGCAGTTTCTTGATGAAGATCGGAATCACCGCGGCGTACGGGCCGGAAGGATCTTGCCGGGGGCCGAAGACGTTGAAGTACCGCAGGCAGACGGTTTCCAAGCCATAGGTGCGATAGAACGCCTGGCAATACATTTCGCCGGCCAGTTTGGCGGCCGCGTAGGGAGACAGCGGCATCGGCATGTCGGTTTCGCGCTTGGAGCTGAACGCCAGGTCGCCGTAGGCGCTGCTCGAGGCGGCGTAGACGAGGCGGCGAACGCCTGCCTGGCGGGCCTGGTCGAGCAAGACCACCGTCCCAGTGCAACAGTGGGCGTGCGAATCGAGCGGTTGGGCCACGCTCCGCGGCACGGAAGCGAGGGCCGCCTCGTGAAAGATGGTGTCGACCCCTTTCACCGCCCGGCCCACGGCAGCCTCGTCCCGGATGTCTCCCTCGATGAACTCGATCTGCTGGCGAAACGGCTCGAGATTGCCGGCGTTGCCGGTGGACAGGTTGTCCAGCACGCGCACGGCGTCGCCACGCGCCAGCAGCGCTTCGACAAGGTGAGAACCGATAAAGCCGCTACCGCCGGTGACAAGGCAAGTGGTCATGAGTTGGATCTTGCTCGCTCAAGGAAGGTTGGCACAACGAGGGCCGACTAGGCTTTGCGCACGTGGCTGCGGGGGCGACGGACGTTGCGCGTGGCATTGCGGGTGTCGATCACGAGGGGCGAATGCTCGACGATGAAATCGTAGTCATAGGAGGAATGGTCGGTGGCGATCAAGACGCAATCTTGCGCCGCCAGATATTCCTTAGTCAGCGGTTGGCTCGTCAGTTCCGGCACGTCGTAGTGCCGCATCGAGGGGAGCTGCGGAATGTGGGGATCGTTGTAGCTGATCTCGGCTCCGCCCGCTCCGAGCAACTCCATCAGTTCGAAGGAGGGGCTTTCCCGCGGGTCGTCGACGTCCTTCTTGTACGCGGCTCCCAGTACGGCGATCTTGCTTCCCCGGAGTGGCTTGCGAACTTCGTTGAGTGCCTCGACCACTTTTTGCACCACGTAGTTTGGCATTCCCGTGTTGATCTCCCCCGCCAGCTCGATGAACCGCGTGCTCAGGCCGTGTTTGCGGGCGACCCAGCTTAGGTAGAACGGGTCGATCGGGATGCAATGCCCGCCGAGCCCTGGGCCGGGGTAGAACGCCTGGAAGCCGAACGGCTTGGTTTTGGCGGCGTCGATCACTTCCCAGACATCGATGCCCATCCGGTCGTAGAGCACTTTCAGCTCGTTGACCAGGGCGATATTCACCGCGCGGTAGGTGTTCTCCAGGATTTTGCAGGCTTCGGCGACTTCGCAGTTGGAGACAGAGATCACCTCGACCACGGCGTGCGCGTACAGCAGTTTCGCCAGTTCGGCGCTTTGCGGCTCAATGCCGCCGACCACTTTGGGAATGCTGCTGGCGGAGAACTGGGGGTTGCCCGGATCCTCCCGTTCGGGGCTGTAGGCCAGAAAGAAATCCTTCCCGACTTTCAGGCCCGAGGACTCCAGAATCGGCAGCACGACATCGCGCGTCGTGCCGGGGTAGGTCGTACTTTCCAGGACCACCAAC
>JAEYOU010000421.1 GCA_023411405.1 Pseudomonadota bacterium
TGCTGCTCGAGGCGCTGGTCGCCTGGTATGGCCTGCCGCTCTGCGCTGTGCTCGATGCGGACGCCGAGGACGTCCAGCGGGACCCGCGCCGGTGGGCGCTCGCGCTGGGTGACCTCGCGAGCCCGCAGATCGCCGTCGAGTGGGTCTCTCCTTCCTCGACGCCGCTCTCCGATCGCGAGCTCGACGGCGTCGAGGACTTCCGGCGCGCGCGCCGCCTCATCACCCTCGCCGCGACGGGGATCAAGTGATCACCGCCGAGATGCGGGCGCAGATGCGCCGGCTCGTCCTGGTCGAGCGGTGGCGCATCGAGACGGTGGCCCGGCGGTTCGGCGTCCACCACTCGACGGTGCGGCGCGCGCTCGACGACGCGCCGCCCGCCGCTGAGACGCCGTTCCCGAGCGCGGTCGATCCGTTCAAGCCGTACATCGTCCACCGGCTCACCGAGTACCCGGAGCTCACCGCAACCCGGCTCCTCGAGGAGTTGCGCGCCCGCGGCTACGATCGCGGGCTCGCCATCCTCCGCCGCTATGTCGCCCAGGTGCGCCAGCCTCGCCCGCGCAAGGCCTACCTGCGCGTCGAGGTCGAGCCCGGTGACCAGGCCCAGATCGACTGGGGCTCGTTCGGCCACCTCCGCATCGGCTCCGCCCAGCGGCCGCTCTCGGCGTTCGTCATGGTCCTCTCCTGGTCGCGCGCGATGTTCGTCGACTTCTCGCTCGACCAGCGGATGGAGACCTTCCTCGCGATGCACCGCCGGGCGCTCGAGTTCTTCGGGGGCATCCCGAAGCGCTGCCTCTACGACAACCTGAAGTCGGTGGTGCTCCACCACGTCGGCGCCACCGTGCAGTTCAACCCACGGTTCCTCGCCTTCGCGGGCCATTACCTCTTCGAGCCCACCGCGGCGCCCGTTCGCTACCCCGAGGCGAAGGGCCGCGTCGAGTCGAGCATCCGGTACCTGCGGCAGTCGTTCTTCTACGGCCGGACGTTCTCCTCGCTCGTCGATCTTCGCGAGCAGGCGGCGCGGTGGCGCGACGAGACCGCGAATCTCCGCCTCCACGCGACCACGCGCGAGCGCCCCGGGGACCGCCTCCTCATCGAGCGCGCTCGGCTGCGCGCGCTGCCGGAACGAGCCTACGACACCGACCTCGTCGTACCGGCGATCGTCTCCAAGGAGGCGCGCGTCCGCCTCGACTCGAACACGTACTCGGTGCCGCCCGAGGTGGTCGGGAAGACGGTCCATGTCCGCGCCGACGAGGACACCGTCCGCGTCCTCCTCGACGGCGCCGAGGTGGCGCGCCACGCGCGCTCCTGGGACCGGCGCCGCCACGTCGAGGATCCCAACCATGTCGAGAAGCTCCTCGAGCGGCGCAAGGGCGCGCTCGGCCCCCGCCGCAAGGACCGGATCGCCTCGCTCTCCGACGACTGCCGCGTCTATCTCCAGGAGGTCGCTCGCCGGCGCATCGACCTCGAGAACGAGGTCCGCAAGCTCGCGCGGCTCCTCGCCCAGTACGGCGAGCCGGACTTCGTCGAGGGCGTCTCGCGCGCGCTCGTCGCCCGAACGTTCGGCGCCCGCTACGTGCGCACCCTCATCGACCAGGCCCGCTTCGCCCGCGGCCTCCCCGAACCCCCGGAGCCCATCGTCACGGGACATGCCGTGGCCGACTGCTTCGAGGTCACCCCGCACGAGCTGGAGACCTACGATGCCCTCTTCAACGACACCGCCCAGGAGCCCGACCCCGATCGCGAGTGACCTCTCCGCGCTCTCGCTGGAAGAGGTCCTCCGCGCCCTCGGCCTCGATCACGCCGCCGAGCTTCTCGGCCCCGCGACGCAGAAGGCGATCGCGCGCAACGAGTCGCCCACCTCGCTCCTCGACCGGCTCATGCGCGAGCAGCTCCGGGTCGAGGTGGAGAGCCGCGCCGCCGCCGCGCTGAAACGCTCCGCGATCTTTCCGCTCACCACCCTCGATGCGTACGACTTCAACTTCCCGAAGTCCATCGACCGCGACGTGGTGATGCGCGCCGCCGGCCTCGACTTCATCCGCGAGAAGACCAACTGTGTCTTCGTCGGGCCCTCCGGCGTCGGCAAGACCCACCTCGCGAACGCCATCGGCCAGCTCGCGTGCTTACGCGGCTACCGCGTCCGCTTCGTCCTCGCCGCCGACCTCGTGAACGACCTCGTCGCCGCCCAGGCCAGGAACACGCTCCATCGCAGGCTCCTCGCCTGGGCGTCCCCCGACCTGCTCCTCGTCGACGAGCTCGGGTACCTGAGCTTCGACGCCCGCGGCGCGGACCTCCTCTACCAGGTCTTCAACCGCCGCTATCAGCGCGCCTCGACCATCGTCACCACCAACCTCGCGTTCAAGGACTGGGGGAAGCTCTTCCACAACTCCGCCGCCGCCTCGGCGATCGCCGACCGGCTCGTCCACAAGGGACTCCTCGTCCGAATCACCGGCAAGTCCAAGCGGTCGGACCAGGACACCGAGTAGCTCGACGCGCCCCCCGCGCCGACCGCCCTGGCCGGCACGGGCGTGCCCTCAGGCGATCGCGGTCGCCGCGATCGAAACGCCGCGGTTCCTCGCGATCGTCTCCAGCCTCCGCCTTGCTCGGCGCCAGGAACACCTGCCAGATGGCCTTGGCGAGCCGCGCCCTGAGCTTCTGGGGGGCCTTGGCGACGACGTTCCGCTGGAGGTGGACGCAGCACCGCTGCAGCGGCGCCT
>JAEYOU010000443.1 GCA_023411405.1 Pseudomonadota bacterium
CGCTGCTCCTGCGCACGGTCCTGCGGCGCCGGGCGCGCTGAGCCCCACGAGCGGGCGCGCCGATCCGGCGTTACCTCCCGTGGGTGCGCGCCCGCCTCAAGAGCCTTCGCAGCGACGACATCCCCGACCTCGCCGCCTGGGCGCCGCCGGATCCGGAGGTCTTCGCCGTCCCGCTGGTCCTCGAGGTCGGCGTCCTGGGCCAGCGCGGGCGCGAGCGGTTCGAGCTGCTGGCGGTGACGCCGCGGTGGCTGCTCGAGCGCCACGGCACGGACGGCGCGGTGCTCGGGCGCGGGCTCCTGGTCGTCTTCCGGTGGGATCACGCCCGCGTCCGGCGGTTTCTCGCGCGCCGGGTGGAGGCCTGCTCCGGCCGGACGTGGCCGGACGTCGCCCGGCAGGTCTCGCGGATCGCCGAGTGGGAGGGCGACGCCGAGAACGTCGTCGGGCTCGAGTAGTGGACGCGGTCCGGGAGCCCGTGCCAGGCTGCGGCCACCGCGGCGAGCCGGGGCCACCCCGGCCCGCGCGCGGCCGCCCGCGTCACGCCTCCGGGACGATGGCGATGGCGTCGACCTTCGGGTTGTCGGCACCCGTCCTGAGGAACTGGATCACCACGCGCCCCTCGGCGTCCGCCGTGGCGCTGAACGTCCGCGCCACCGCGCGCCGCGCCCCGCCCGCCTCCACGAAGATGTCGAAGTCGCTCAGCACCGTGGCGCCGTTGATGGTCACGCCGAAGCTCCGCAGCCCCGCGGCCGTGTGGAAGTTCTCGGCGAAGTAGAGCGTGACCGCCTGCGGGCTGCCGGCGGGGAAGCCCGGGATCGTGTAGGTGAACTCGCCGTACCGCTCGGACTGGAGCACCGCCTGGGGAGGCACGGTCCCGGTCAGGCCCTCGGTGGCGACCGCCGCGGGGGTCGCGTACGTGGCGCCGCCCGTGGCGTAGACGTCGGCGACGAAGTCCCCCGCATCGCCGCCGCCTGCGTTGATGAAGATGGGCCCCTCCCCGTCCTCGAACGTGGCGGTGACCGCCAGCGGCCCGGTCATCGACACGACGCAGGTGGCGTCGGTGCCGGTGCAGGCGCCGCTCCACCCCGTGAAGCTCCCGCGCCCGCTCGCGGCGGCGCTGAGCGTGACCGTGGTGCCCCTGTCGTAGACCACGCTGCAGAGCGTCCCGCAGTCGATCCCCGCGGGGGTCGACGTGACCCTACCGCCCCCGAAGCCGGCCTTCACCACCGTGAGGCGAGGCGGCGCGGGAGGCGCCTTGCACGGCGCGAGGAGGGCAGCCAGGACCGCCGCGTGCGCCGCCTTGGGGGTCCCCGCCGCGTCGAAGAGGAGCGGGTTCTGGGCGCTGCGCCACGAGTCGCTGTCGCGCACGCCCCACGTCGTGAGGCCCACGCAGCGGGTGACGGCGCGGCAGTCCTCGATGATGCCCGTCCACCAGTCGGTCCGCGCGTCCGCGTTCTCGACGTCGAGCTCCGTGATCGCCACGTCCACGCCGAGGTCGGCGAACGATTGGAGGGTCTGGCGGAAGTTGGCCGGGTAGGGGCTCTGGGTGTTGAAGTGCCCCTGGAACCCGACGCCGTCGATGGGGATGTCGCGTTCCTTGAAGTCGGCGACCATGGCGTAGACGGCCTGCGTCTTGGCGTGGGTCCAGTCCTCGATGTTGTAGTCGTTGTAGTAGAGCTTGGCCGCCGGGTCGGCCGCGCGGGCCGTCTGGAACGCCACCTCGATCCAGTCGTCCCCGGTCTGCTGGAGGTTGGAGTTGCGCCGCTCGCCGCTCGTGCCGTCCACGAAGGCCTCGTTCACCACGTCCCAGTGGACGATCGTGCCCTCGTAGTGGGCCATCACGCCCTGGATGTGCGCGATCATCGCCTCGCGCAGCGCGGTGCCGCTCAGATCCTGCATCCAGGCCGGCTGCTGCGAGTGCCAGGCGAGGGTGTGTCCGCGGACGCGCTTGCCGCGGGTCTCCGCCCAGTCGAAGACGGCGTCCGCGCCGGTGAAGCTGAAGTCGCCCTGCGTCGGCTCGGTGGCGTCGATCTTCATCTCGTTCTCGGCGGTCACCATGTCGAACTCGCGGTCCGCGATCGCCGCGTATGCCGCGTCGGCGAGCCTGCCCGCGGAGAGCGCCGCGCCGAAGTACCGGCCCGACAGGGCCGCGGCCCCGGCGAGCGTGGCAGGAGCGGGAGACGGGCACCCGTCGTCCTCGTCCCGCTTGCTGGAGTCGCACGCGGGCAGCATCGCGATCGAGAGCATCACTGCAAGTGCACGAAGAGCGGAACCCGACATCTCGCTTCCTTCCTGTGGGGGTGGCGAGCCCGAGCCTACCTGCTCCCGGGCGCGAGGGGAACTGGGAGTTGCCGTCTGATTCGATCCAGACGGGGATCCGGATGTGGGGCGTGCGCGCATGCGCGCCCTGGTTCACGGGGGCCCGACGTCCCCGGATCCACGGACGCTACGCAGCGCGCGCGGGGCGGAGCGTGAGCGCCAGCTCGAGCCGGCCGCCGACCACGGGCCGCGCGTCGACGCGCCCGCCCCAGGGCTCGGCGAGCTCCCGGCAGAGCGCGATGCCGACGCC
>JAEYOU010000458.1 GCA_023411405.1 Pseudomonadota bacterium
GTGGTATCGACGTTGTAGCGGCTGGTCGTGGCTCCGGGCAGGAAAACGTCGTCGACGGCGGTCAGGCGAAACTCTTCGGTCAGACGGACGTAGCGGAAACCGAGGATCCAGGCGACGCAGTCGTTGAAGCTGCCGATGCGGTTGATTTCGACGTTGTGAAAGCTCGAGTCGAGCGAGACGGTGGCTGTGTCGGCATTGAAGAAGGCGAGCGCCGGGTTGAGGCCCAGGTCGCCGACGACGTTGACATCGTCGGGCGCGGTGATCGTGGCGGCCCAATCCCAGGTGTAGACGCCGTAGTACGTCGCTTCGTAGGCGACGCGCTGGTTGAAGTCGTAGCCGACTACGGCGCGTGGGCCGACTTCGTAGTTGAAATCCCCTTCGCTCACGCGGAACAAGTTGTTGTCGGTGTTCAGCGGCGGATCGTCGTCGATGAGGATCGCGAAGTCCTGGGCCTGGTTGCGGCGGTCGAGAAACACGGCGCCGATCTCGGCGTAAGGGCCAGGATGGAAGTGTCCGCCGCCGTGCATTTGCGGCACGACGGGATATACCGGCTGAACTGGAGTCACGGGGACCACGGGGGTTACCGTAGTGCCGGGGGTGGCAATGATCGGAGCGGTGGTCGAGGGCTGAAACGAGTAGTACGGCGCAGCGCCAGCGGGAGGAGACATGACAGTCATCGGCGGACCGATCGGCGCGACGGCCTGAGCCGGGACGACGCCAAAAAACCGCGCGAGCGGCGAGGGCTGCCACTGGTAGGCGTAGGGATCGTAAACGCCGGGCGTCACGGCTGCGCCGGGTGCGGCATTTTGGGCTGGCACGCTGGCATAGGCGACGCCGGCAGGCCCCATCGCCGGGAGGGCAACGAGTCGCTGGTCGGGGAACTGCACGGGCGCAGCGTCCGCGGCGGGCAGAACGGCGGCGGCAAGCGACGACGTCAGCCAGGCGACGAAAGCGGCGATAGACGCACGTGGTGCGCGAGCAATAGTCATTGGGCCGAATGCCCCACGGGTAAATGGCAACGAGTGCTGGTAGTCCCCCGCCAGAGAAGAGTGCGGCTTTTAGCAAGATGGATTCAAGAGAGTCAACAGCAGTTGCCGAGAGGCGGGGTTTTGAGCGAGGAGGTTTTTTAGCCACGGATGGAACACGGATGGGGGGCGGCGCGTGGGAGATGAGTGCGGGGAGGAAAGAGCAAAGAGGTGAGAGGTGGGTGTTTGTCCTTTTTCGTGTTTTCGTCCGTGTTCCATCCGTGGCTACTCCCTGGCTTGGATCGCTGGAATTGGCGGGGGTGGCATGCTGATTGCGAATGGAACAAGTAGTACTAGCGGGTTCAGACGCGGTTTCGGAATGCGAGGAGCGAATCATGACTCAGGTAACAGACGGCCAATGCGGCCTTTGCGCGCACTTTGGCGAGCACGATCATCCTGGCCACCTGCAACACGAGAAGCAGCTCATGCAGATTCGGCAAACGCACGAGGCGCCGGCAGACCTCGTGGAAGAGTGTGGTCACCCGCAGCACGCGGGGCTACATCTTGTGGTGACGCCGATCAGCGGCTGCCAGGGCTTTGAACCGGCGAGTGCATAACCGCGCGGTGAACGTAGGCGAGGTAGGAGGCACGGCTTAGCTGGAGATTTGCACGACTGCGGGCGTTGAACGCCGCAGCTGGCCGCAGGCCGCGTCGATCTCGCCACCCTTTTTCTGCCGGAACTTCACGTTCACTCCTGCTTCGAGCAGGATGTCGCGGAAGCGGCGGTTGGCATTGGCGGAAGGGGTTTGATAGGGCAGCCCGGCGACGGGATTGTAGGGAATCACGTTCAGCAGGGCGGTGCGATGACGGAGGATCCGGGCGAGCTGTTGGGCGTGTTCCGGCTGGTCGTTGAGATTGGCGAGGAGTACGTACTCGAACGTCAGTCGGCGACCTGATTTTTCGAAATATCGATCGGCGGCGGCGAGTACTTCGTCGATGCCGATCGCTTTATTCACCGGGACGATTTGGGTGCGGAGTTCGTTGTTCGGCGCGTGGAGCGAAACAGCCAGGTGGTATCGCGGGTCGGTCTCGCTGAGTCGATCGAGTTGCTTCGGCAGGCCGACGGTGCTGATGGTGATGCGGCGGTGGCCGATGCCCAGGCCGGTGTCGCTGCTGGCGATGTCGAGAGCGGGCATGAGGTGGTCAAGATTGGCGAGTGGTTCCCCCATGCCCATGACGACGATGTACGCAATGCGTTCTTCGGCTGGCAGGAGTCGTTGCAGACGGAGCATCTGTTCGACAATCTCGCCGGTCGTAAGATTGCGATCGACACCGTCGAGCCCGCTGGCACAAAAGACGCAGCCCATCGCGCACCCAACCTGGGTGCTGATGCAGATGCTGCGGCGATCGCCGTCGCGAAGCAGGACGCACTCAATGCGGCCGCCGTCGGGCCACTGCAGGAGCAATTTCTCCGTGCCGTCGGGGGCCTGCTGATGGCGAGCAACTTCGCCAATCCAGAGCCGCCACTCCAAGGCCAGCTCGTCGCGCAGCTTCTTGGGCAGGTCCGACATCTCTGCAAAGTCGCCCACCCGTTTTTCGAAGATCCACTTGCGGATTTGCGCAGCCCGATAGGCAGGATGGCCGTGAGCGGCGAGCCAGTCGGTGATTTCGGTGGGTTTGGCGTCGAGGATATGTCGCATGAGGCTATTGTAGGCAACGACCCTCATTCTGGGCGAGTGACTCCGGCCCGCAGTGCCTCAACCTTTCGCAGCAACTCGCCGGAAATCAGCTCGGCTTCAAAAGCTTCCACATCCGGGTATAGCAGGTGGCTGCAAAATCGAACCGCCCAGTTGTGGGAGAGCGGGCTGATGGTGATGACGAGTCGTCCATTCTTCGAAGCTTCCCACATTTCGATCGCGGTTCCCATTGACGCTTCGGGAACGAAGGCGATGAGCACGTCCGTTTCGCTGCACATCCGGTTGTGATGCAGAAATACCGCCCGCCCCTGGTCGGGATCGTAGTCGAGCGATTGCTCGTGGTCGGCCAGCGGGTCATAAACGGTGGCGCTGGGCAAATGCTGGCTGAGCAGAGTCCGCAATCGCTCGCGGTAGCCTTGATGGTGCATCACGGCCCCAAGGTGCGAGCCCTGCATGATACCGGCGAGGAAAATGTGCATGTTCCGGTGGGTAGAGAGAGGTCAGACGTCAAACAGAGGGGGGACGATTATCGGCGGACTAGTCTGGCGGTCCGCTTTGCAGAATACTATCGACACTTGGCAGCCATTGAGCAACCGAAGGACCAGACCGTGAATTTGAATCTTTCCAGGGCAAAACAACTCGTTCTTGCGCTCATGGCGATTCCGGGCCGTAGCGGCGAGGAAACCGAGGTAGCCCAGTACGTGCGGCAGATGCTGCTCTCAGCGGGTGCTCCGGCAAATGCCATCAGGACCGACAACGCCCATAAACGTTCGCCATTGAAGGGCCAAACCGGGAACTTAATTTTGAAGTTGCCGGGCAGCGTGAAAGGTCCGAGACGCTTGCTGACCGCGCACCTCGATACAGTTCCAATCTGTGTCGGTTGCGAGCCGAAGGTGGAGGGGAACTTCGTCCGTTCTGCCGATCCCAGCACGGCGCTGGGG
>JAEYOU010000118.1 GCA_023411405.1 Pseudomonadota bacterium
CGCCTGGGGCGGCGCGCCGTACGTCTTCCTGCACAACGGCCTGTTCGTGCCGCTCTTCGCGCTCCTCGTCGTCGGCCTCGCGAGCGACGGCGCGAGCCTTCCTGCGCGCCTCCTCGGCGGGCGCCTCGCGCGTTCGCTGGGCGACGCCAGCTTCGCCCTGTACGCGCTGCAGGACCCCCTCTGGCGCGTGGCGCGGTCGCTCCACGGCGACCCTGCGCCCGCGGGCCTCGGCTTCACCGCGGCGTTCACGGTGCTCGCGGCCGTGGTGGCGGTGGCGGTGTCGCGAGGGCTGGAACGCCCGGCGCGGAGGTGGCTGCGGAGGTGGCTGGCGCTTCCGCCGCCGGACCCTCGCGCCGAGCGCGCCGGGACGCCCGCGCCGGACGGGATCCGGCCCGAGCCGTCCCGGGCTTAGGGGAGCCGACTCCGTCGGCTCCTGGCCTGCTTCAGACCTCCACCTTCTGCTGCTTCGACGCGCGCGACGGCTTGGGCTCCGGCGCGGCCACCACCTCGACCGGCGCCGCCGCGGGCACGACCGCGTGCGGCTCGACGAGCTTCGCGAGCCGCTCGAGCTCGCGGGCGAGGTTCTTCACCGGCACGCGGGTGGAGCTCGCGAGCGCCGAGACCGCCGTCGCGGGCATCTCGTTCACCCGCTTCACGGCCGTCGCGCGGAGCGCCTCGGCCCGCTCGCGCAGCCCGTCGAGCCGCTTGCGGAGGCCCGGCACCGACCAGTCCTCCCGCGCCACCCGCTCGAGCGCGACGTCCAGCTCGCTGAGCCGGTGCTGGCCGGCGCCGAGCGCCTTCAGGAGCCGCCCGCGCGCCTCGACCTCGAGCTCCTCGATGCGCGCCTGCAGCGCCTGGAGCCCCTTCCTGCCCTGCGCCCTCTGCTTCGTCTGTACCGTTTCCATTGGGATCACTCCCGGCCTCGCCGCCCGCGGCGGCGTTGCCTGCGAGAGGAGCCAGCCACGTCCGTGAAACGCCCAGGAGCCTACGCCCGGGCGCGCTTCGACGCAGTGCGTCCAGAGGGGTCGCTTACACGAAGGTGCCGCCGGGCGATCGCTCGGACGCCGTCCTCCCATACACGGGTCGTGTACCTCGCCGCACCCTGTCAGAGTCCCATTTCACAATGCGGCTCGATGCAGCGGCTCGTCACCCTCGATCTGGAGACCGTGCCCGACGAAGGGCTCGTGTCCGCCGTGGACGGCGAGCCGGGCCGCCCCTACCCCGAGCAGCTCCGGCGCGTCGTCGCCGAGCGCCGGGCGCGGACGGGCGGCCGCACCGACTTCCTCCCCCTCCCCTACCACCGCCCGGTGGCGGCGTGCCTGCTCGAGGCGGTCGCCGACGCCGGCGTCGTCGCGGTGACCGACGTCCTCGCCTGGACCGACGCGCGGCTGTCCGAGGCCGAGTTCCTCGAGCGCGCGTGGCGCAGGCTCGAGGGCGCCGCGCTCGTCACCTTCCACGGCAAGGGGTTCGATCTCCCCGTGCTCGAGCTCCGGTCTCTCAAGCTCGCGATCCCGACCCCCGCCTGCTTCGCCAGCTCGCGCCGGGGCGAGAGCGAGCACTTCGACCTGCGCGAGCGGCTCGCCGGGTGCGCCACGCCCGCGCCGCTCGATCTCTACGCGAAGCTCGTCGGCCTGCCCGGCAAGCGCGAGGTGGCCGGCGGCGACGTGCAGGCGCTCTACGCGGAGGGGGACCTCGATCGGATCGCGGCGTACTGCATGACCGACGTCGTGCAGACGTACCTGCTCTTCCTGCGGCACCGGCTCGTCGACGGCGCGCTCACGCCCGACGGTTACGCCGAGAGCGTCGAGCAGGCGCGCCAGGCGCTGCCCCGGCTCTTCGAGCGGCGCCTCGGACCGGGGGAGCGCGGAGCGCTGGGGGGCTTCCTCGAGCGCTGCGCCCCCTTCTTCGAGGCCGGCGCCGAGCGCGAGCTCCGGCGCGCGCTCTGACGGCCTGCCGGACCACACCCCGGGGAGCTCCGCCGCCGGGAGTGCCCTGGGGCCAGGCGACCCCCGTGCGTAGCCAGGGCGACGGCGCGGTGCGGCTCGGGTCACCCTAGGTGCGCCGCACCCCCGGAGCGTTCGGGCCTGTTGTCGCGCACTTGGGTCCGCGCCGGCGTGGCACCAGGGGTGCAACCGGGGGGTGCATGGCGGCGCGTGCCACTTCCATCCGCTCCAGACCCTTCACCGCAGCCATCCACGAGCTGGCGGCGCGCCCCGACGCGGCGGTGCTCCTCGATCTCGGTGGGACCGTCCTGTTCGCCAACGACGCCTGGGAGCGGTTCCTCCGGACGACCGCGGCGCTCGGGGTGACGCCGGTCGGCGTGCGGCTCGCGGACGCGATCCAGGGCGAGCTGCCGCGCAAGGTGTTCGAGGAGCTGCTCGCGCGCGTGACCCGCCCGCACGGCGGCGCCCGGACGTTCACCATCACCACCGAGTGCAACGGCCCCGACCGCGCGCGCCTCGTCACCAGCCACTTCTCGCCGGTGCTGGCGGGGCCCGAGGTGATCGGGGTGGCGGTGGTCGTGAAGATCGTCCGCGAGCTGCCCGCCTCCGAGGTGTACCAGGTCGTCGAGGGGACGGCGGACGAGTACCGGACGCCGCAGGGCGGGCTCGAGCAGTGCTGCTGCTGCCGGCGCACGCGGCGGCCGTCCGATCCGGCCGAGTGGGACTTCGTGCCCGCGCTCGTCGCGGCGCCGCCACCCGACACGGCCTACGCGTACTGTCCGCTCTGCCACGAGCTGCACGATCCGCTGGGAGGGGATCCCGAGGCGTGAGGTGCGCCCGTCGCGAGACAGCCCCCCCCCCGCCGGACCGGACGCGGGCTGTCTCGCCTCGGCTGCGGTCGCGACCTACCGCGGCCCGCGCTTCGCCGTGCGCTTGCGCTTCTTGCTCAGCACGCGCTTCGACTTCGCCGTGGCGCGCTTCACCTTGGCCCGGCTCGACACCTTCCGCTTGGAGCGGTTCCCACGCTTCGCGGGCATGCAGCTTCTCCTCGGCCGTTACGGCCAGTGCGGCGCCTGGCGCCGCCGGTTGCGCGGCGGGCCCGATGGCCCGCCGCGGGGGACGCGCAGGCTACTCCAGCCAGTCGCGATCCCGCAGCTTCTTCGGCAGGTACTCCTCGGTGATGAACGAGATGCCGCGCCGGGAGAGGGCCTCGAGCTCGAACTTCTGGCCCGAGCGGACCATCTCCTGGATCTCCTTCTGCCACTTCGGCGCCTCGAACCAGGGATACGCGAGCATCTGCTTGGCGCGCGAGACGTCCTGGTCGTTCATCGGGATCGAGACGTTGGCGGGGAGCTTGTACTTCGTCTTGTCGAACGACGAGAGCCCGATGAAGCGCGCGCCCGGCACCGCCATCCGCATCGACTCGTACGCCAGGTTGATCGAGCCCTGCTTCAGCACCGAGTAGATGTAGAAGCCCCAGGGATCGTTGTCCACGAGGACGTACACGGGGAGCTTCAGCTCCGCGTGCAGCCGCTGGACGATGCGGCGCACGCCGCGCGGCGGCTGCCCCTGGCCGGTGACGATGACGCACTTCTCGCGCTGCCAGAACTTGTCCTCGTTGAAGCGCTTCCAGACGGCATCCTTCTCGATGAGGAGGACGTACCGCGCCTCGCTCTTGCCGAGCTGGACGACGTGCTCCTCGACGATCGACGGCACCGACCAGCCGCCCGAGCCCATCCGCCTGAGGTCGATCGTGTCGCCCGAGTCGCGGATCGTGATCGGCCCCACCATCGAGCCGCGCCCCGTGGCGAACAGGTGGAGCTCCTCGCGGAGGGCGTCGATCGCGACCTCGAGGTCCTCGATGATCGGATCCGACTCCTCCTGCTCCTCGAAGGTGTTCTGCTTCGTCTCCCCGAGGCCGTGCTTCGTCATGTAGTAGAGGTCGCGGATGCTCGTCGTCTTCCCGGCGTCGATGAGCTCCTTGCAGGCCTCGGAGACGAGGAACGTCTGCATGAACTTCTTGGCCATGCTGACGTTGAAGAAGTAGCGCCTCTGCCTCTGGCTCCCGAGCTCGATGAGGCGCTTGCGCTCGTTGAACTTCACGTTCGCGAGCGAGCGGATCGGGATCTCGACGAAGGGGTTCTTCCCGCCCTTCGTCGCCTGGAGGACCGAGGTGGCGAGCTTCTCGATCTTCTGGACGGTCTTCTTGTCGACGGCGTCGAGCCTTGCCATTCGCTACTCCTGCTCGTCCTGGAAAGCCTCCGCCTTCGGCTTCGGCTTCGGCTTGCGCTTCGGCGGTCCGTTCGGCCGCCGCGGGTTCTTCGCGTTCTTCTCCGCCTGCGCCTCGAGCGCCGCGTCGTCCAGCTCCTGCTCGGTCACCTTGTCCGCGAGCCGCAGGAACTCGCGCTTGATCGGCTCCGGGCTCCGCCCGGTGATCTTGCCGATCGACTGCGCCACCTCCTGGATGTAGAGCTCGAAGAGGCTCCGGCGCTGCGACTGGTAGTCGAGGTGCTTCTTCTTCCGGATGTGCGCGGCGAGCTTGCGGCCGCACTCCTGCGCGGCGAGCTGGATCTCCCGCGTGATCTCCGGGTAGTGCGCGACGGCCTCCTTGGCCTCGCTCGTGAACGGCACCCAGACGCTCGCGATGTGGACGAGGAGCGCCATCGGGCCGACGGGGAGCGAGCCCTTGGGCTGGCTGAGGAGGTAGTTCCGCCAGTCGGTCTTGACGATCGCCTCGGTCATGCCGCACGCGCCGCGCTGGAACAGGAGCGGCACGCGGTTCGCGAAGCGGAACAGCTCGATCGGCTTGTCGGCCGGCCACGAGCCGCCGTACGCGAGCCCCACCTCCACCTGGAACGGGTTGCCGCGGTACACCTTCGGTGGACGGGTGACGGTGGCGATGAAGTAGTTGTGCCCCTTGATCTTCTCGACGCCCTCCTCGGGCGGCGCGTCGGGGACGACCGGCGCCTCGGCCTTCGCCTCCTTCTGCTTCTTCGTGGCCTTCTTCTTGGCCGCCGCGTCGAGGTCGAGCTGCTCCTCGGTCTCGGGCCCCTCGGACTCGATGACGTTGAGGAACGAGACGAGGCCCTTGCGCATGAGCTCGTCGCCGATGGGCGAGAGCACCTGCGTCGGCGGGGCCATGATCTTCGTCTCGGAGATGGCCTTGTGGAGGCGGGCGGCGAGATCGCGGTCCTCGGCGAGGTCGCGCGGCCGGACCTTCCCCTTGAAGCCGGCGTTCTTCACGATCTGCTCGGCGACGCTCGACGACACGCGCGAGAAGGCCGTCTGGAGGAAGCCCTTCACGTCGTGGCTCTTCGAGTCGGCCGCCATCACCATGAGCGCGCCGAGCTCGACGCCGTGCGGGTGCGGCTTGATCTCCTGCGCCTCCTTGGGCAGCTCGTCGGTCGCGCGCGGGAAGGTGAGCTTCTCCTGGCGCGGGCGGACGTAGTGGAACGTGGCGTGGGGGTTCGAGAGCGCGGTGTGCTCGACGTACCGGTTCACGAACCGCTGCCCCTGCTGCCAGTTGGCGACGATCTCCAGCTCGACGCGCGTGCCGTGCTCCTGGTGCCACTCGGCGAGCTCGCGGTCCTCGGTGACCACCGGGTTGTTCTTCCGCGTGTCGATCTGGATCTCGAACCAGTGCGCGGGCTTGCTCTTGCCGATGCGCGAGGTGACGCGGATGGGCTGGCCGGTGGTGAGCTGGCCGTACATCGCGGCGGCGCTGATGCCGATGCCCTGCTGGCCGCGGCTCTGCTTGAGCCGGTGGAACTTCGAGCCGTAGAGGAGCTTGCCGAAGATCTTCGGCGCCTGCGCCTTCACGATCCCGGGGCCGTTGTCCTCGATGACGACCACGAACCGGCCTTCACCCTTGGTGAGCTCGCCCTCCCCCTTCGCGTTCAGGGCGACGTCCCGGACCTCGATCGTGATCTCCGGGAGGATGCCGGCCTCCTCGCAGGCGTCGAGCGAGTTGTCCACCGCCTCCTTGATCGTCGTGAGGAGCGCCTTCGAGGCGTTGTCGAACCCGAGCAGGTGCCGGTTCTTGGTGAAGAACTCGGAGATGGAGATCTCGCGCTGCTTGGCCGCCATCTGCTCGGCGGTGGCGCGGCGCTTCGGGGCGCGGGCCGCGGGCTCCGAGACCTCGACCGCCTCGGCCGGCGGGACCTCGTCGGCTCCGGTCGAGGACGCCTCGACCGGGGCCGGCCGCTTCCCCTTCCCACGTCCGGGCGGCGCCGCCCCGGGCGTCCGCTTGCCACGCCCCGCCGGTGGCGCCGGAGGTGCCGCGCTCCGCGACCTCGCCCCGGCCGAGCCGCGCCGCGCCGGTACCGCCGCGACCAGCTCGAGCTGGCCGTCGGCCTCCGCCTCTGGCTTCGCCTTGCCTCTCCGCACCTTCGCCACCGCGACCTTTCGGCCCGCCATCAGCGTAACCTCGCGATATCTCCTGCCATCGCCCCACTTAACACGAGCCGGTCATGGGCGCGAGAAAGCGGCGCGGCCGAGCGCCGCTCCGCTCGGCCGGATTGACCCGTCCCTCCGGGTGGTTACTAGAGAGACATGTCCTGGAGCGAAGCGGCGCAGCCGCGCGGAATGACCTCGTCGTACCGGCCTGGCGTCGGCCGCAACTACTTCAAGACGGCCATGTTGATGGCCTTCCTCATCGCCGTCCTGGCGATCGGCGGCCAGATGTGGGGGGGCACGGGCGGCCTCCTGCTCTTCGGCGGGATCGGGCTCGTCTTCAACTTCGTCTCCTACTGGTTCTCGGACAAGATCGCGCTCCGCGCGCACCGCGCCGAGCCGGTGACCCGCGAGCAGGCGCCGCAGCTCTACGAGATGGTCGAGCGGCTCACGCGCCGCGCCGGCCTGCCGATGCCGAAGCTGTACGTCATCCCCTCGCACACCCCGAACGCCTTCGCGACGGGCCGGAACCCGGCGAACGCGGCGGTGGCGGTCACCTCGGGCATCACGCGGCTCCTCACGCCCCGGCAGCTCGAGGGCGTGATCGCGCACGAGCTCGCGCACGTGAAGAACCGCGACATCCTCATCGCGACCATCGCGGCCGCGGTCGCGGGCCTCATCGCCTCGCTGGGCCACATCATCCAGTGGGGCGCCATCTTCGGCGGCGTCGGCCGCTCCAGCGACGACGACCGGGGCGGCGGCAACGTCTTCGCCGCGCTCGCCTGGGCGATCCTCGCGCCGATCGTGGCGATGATCATCCAGCTCGCGGTCTCGCGTTCCCGCGAGTTCGGCGCCGACGCAGCGGGCGCGGAGCTGGTCGGCGACCCCGAGCCGCTCGCGGAGGCCCTGCTCGCGCTCGAGAAGGGGAACGAGGTGATCCCCTACGAGCACGGCGGCCCGGCGACGGCGCACCTCTTCATCGTCAACCCGTTCCAGGGCGGCGCGCAGCGGATGATGAACCTCTTCTCGACGCACCCCTCGACCGAGGACCGCGTCCGGAAGCTGCGCGAGCTCCGGAGCGTCCTCCGCGGCGGCATTCGGATGACTTGAGAACGGGGCGTGCCGCCCCGCCCCGCCGGCGGAGCCGTCGGGGCCCCCTCCCGCTGGCTCGCCTTCGCCTTCGGCGGTCCCGCGGCAGTGAGAGCCCGCTCGCCCTGAGCCTGTCGAAGGGCGAGCGATAGCGTTCTCGGTCCGTGAGATCCCGCTCGTCCTGAGCCTGTCGAAGGGCGGGCGGATGTGTCTCCGGTGGTGAACACCTGCTCGTCCTGAGCCTGTCGAAGGGCGGGCGGATGTGTCTCCGGTGGTGAACACCCGCTCGTCCTGAGCCTGTCGAAGGACGGGCGGATGTGTCTCCGGTGGTGAACACCCGCTCGTCCTGAGCCTGTCGAAGGACGAGCGGTCCCGGTCGCAGCCGTACGCCGCCTCCGCGCCTCCGCCCGTCCCCCGCTCGCTACCTCGGGCGCGCGGCGGGGGTCCGGTACGCGCGCGAAGACGTGCAGCTCATCTGGGCGAGGCGCGCGCAACTCGCCGGCCACTTCCGCTCGCTTCGCTCGCGGGTGGCCGGCTTCGGACAGGCGCGCGCCCGCTGCGCTGGGCGCGGTCCGCGCGCGGATCGCGCT
>JAEYOU010000529.1 GCA_023411405.1 Pseudomonadota bacterium
AATTGCTTGGTGAAGTAGTTCATGCGGATACAAAGAAGAACCTTCAATTGAGAGCTGAAGCCGAAGCCGGGGCTTGCAAGGGTAAGAAGGATCTTGCTACAAAGGCTAAACAGTTGAACCTGGACGCAATCCATGACACAGTTCACGAAATGTGCAAGGACGAAGCAAGACACGGCGCAGGGTTTAAGGGCTTGCTGGAGAGATATTTCAAGTAAAAATTAATACAAAATGATTCAATAAAATACAACTCTTATTATCGGAGAATTCTTGAATGTCACGGCTTGCAGCTGGAGCTCACGAAACTGATAATGGGGGTTGTATTTTTTTATAATTTTATTTATTTTATCGTATATTTAGTTTTGGTGGGAAAAGCGTGGGAATTGTTAGAAGGTTTCCATTCTTTTTGTGCGTTTTCCCACAAATTCGGTGCAAACACTTTAAATAAGTGGATATAGATATGCAAAATGGAAGAGAGATAAACACAGAGGAAAAATGATTTATACCGTTTGTGAAGTTTCCAGCATATTGGGAGTGAATAAGAATTGCGTGTATAACCTCATAAACAGCGGTATTCTAAAAACTATGAAATTAGGCAGACAAAAGATAACTTTCAATTCTTTAATGGAATTTTTAAATAATTATAATGGCTATGATTTAACAGATTTAACCAATGTTAAGTGTATTCATGAATATAAAAATAAATTTTATAAATTTATATAAGATATTAAAGGATATTTTCCTAATATGTAGAATAATACCATCAATTAATTTAGTAATTGGTCGAACCTTTAGAAATAATATTTTCTTCAAAAAAAAGAATATAAATTTAGGATGGTTAAAAAGCTATGAGTACATTTTTGGACTTTATGGATGAATTATACAAGCAAGAGCGTGCGATAAATAAGATTCAGCAATATAATGATGAGTATCGTCACTATGAAAAAATTATACCACTTGATTTTTTTACTGAAAATTCATTTAATTGTTTGAAGGTCAAAAAAACTAAAATACTATTTTGCCCATCTAATGTAAAAGTGTATTTATCTGATGCTGATATAATAAAAAATATTATTAACTTTGATAATATTAGTATTATAAATTATTTTCTATATCAATTTATAAATTTATATAAAGGCGAGAATTGCGATTTTGCTTATAGAATTAGGGATCATAAGTTTATAGGGAAAGGAATATCTTATGCAAAGAAAAATGTTAAATTCTTATTGCACACAGATAACTCTATAACGATAAATGAGTTTATTTTTATACTGAATATGATATTTGAGAAAGATCGTCTTTATTCAATGATGATTGGAAGAGATTTACTGAAAATTACTCTCTGTAAATATATAACTTTAATAAGCTTGTATAAATTTAATGAAAAAAAGTCTCGTAAGTTTTTAGAAAAATCAGGATTTCCTGTCGAAAAAACTTTAGATGAAATATTTATTTCAGCCAAAGAGACAGAAAGAATAAATAGTTTATTTGAAAACATAAATTTGTTTGAAAAATCAAAAATTGTATGATATAGTAAATAAAGAGTCCTAGTAAGGCATATGCCACCTTAGCTTCTAAGGCAAATGTATATACATAATGAGTGTTAAATTTGGATAACTCCGTTATCGTTTAACTGAATTTAAGGCTTATTTATTACAACCATTCTTCCTCGCGAACTTCGCTCAGAAGAAGAACGCAATAAATAATCCTTAAATTATCAAAGAAATATACCAAATTTAAGTAGGGCTCTTTTTTTTTGCATTGAGGTGATAATTTGATGAATAAATACATTTTTCTAGAGCATACCATTGAAAAAAATTTTAATATTATTTTTTTATGTGGTGTTGAGTATAAAGAAAATGATAAAAAAGATAAACGAAAAGTTTTAAAAGATTACTTAACAAAATTAGATAGTAAAAACAATGTTATAATCTTAGAAGAAAATTTTATATTTGGTAAATCTAATAAAAAGTATTTAGCATATGATGAAATTTTTATGACTGATCTTAATAGTGCTGAGACATTAACTGCACTATTTTCTGATTTCGTTTTTATTATTCATGAAAGTAATTCAACAGCAGCAGAAATAGGTATATTTGCAACTAATGAATTTTTAAAAGGTAAAATATGCTTACTTGTCCCAGATCGGTTTTCAGTTGAAGAAGAAAAAATTAGTTCTTTTTTTTCACTGGCTTTTTTTGAGAATAGGAATGATATAAATATAATAAATTTTTATCCATCCACAGAGGTATGGCGTTCATCAAGTAATAAAAGTAGTTTTAGAACATATTTTAATGACAACAAAATTGGAGAAAACCTTTCTGAAAATATTAAAAAAGTCTTAAATCGCGATAATAACTTTAGCCTTTCAGTAAAAATTATAAAGTCAATGTACAAAAAGCATTTTAAAGATTTAAATACTATTTCATATTATTACAATAATACAACTAAAAAATTCGATGTTAGAATTTCTATTGATATTTTAAAATGGCAAATAATATCTTTGTTTAATATTGAAGATTTTAAAACAGAAATTAGGAAAGAAAAAACCATAAATGCACATGTAGCATTTGTTGAAAAATATTATAAAAACATTTTAAAGAACACACTAGAGGAAAAAGAAAATTCGCCTATTGATGATTTTTCAGTATTATTGAAAGGTACTACATTAAGCATTAGAAATGTTATAGCTTATTTACTATATTTATTACAGGCAATGAAGAAAATTGAAATCATTCAAGAACATGAAGACAGTTCTATAAGAAAGATACGAATAGATAATGATTTTAGAAATTTATATGAACAATATAGTGGCTTTATAACAAGTAAAAAGGATTCAGTATTTGGAGGAATAATAAATGGATATAGCCCAAGATACTATTTACCAGTACATACAAACTAAGAAGAAAATTAGAAAAATTGTTACATATAGATCTGATAGTTGTGAATTAAAAAAATATCATCAAAAAGTTGCAAATTTCATAAATGCAAATTTCATTAATTCTATTTTTGCAAAGGCATATGTAGCTAAGCAATCAATATTTGAGAATGCAAAGGCACATATGTATAATGATTATTTTATTATGATGGATGTTGAAAATTTTTTTAACAGTATAAATCATAATAACTTAATTGATAAACTTTTTTTAGAACTTAATAGAGTAAGGCAAAACAACATATCTAAAGCCGAATGTATACACATAGTAAAAAATTGTTGTGTTAGTAAAAAAGGAATACCTTTAGGTTTTATAACTTCACCAGTATTATCCAATATATATTTGAAGGAATTTGATGGAATATTATATGGTAAACTAAAAAAATTAAATTTGGAAAATGTAATTTATACGAGGTATGCAGATGATATTTGTATTTCTTTTAAAGACTGTGACTTTAACTTTGCAGCGGAAACAGAGATTATAAACTTAACGAAGTCTTTATTAAAGAGGTATAAATTAAAGTTAAATAATTATAAAACTAGAATATATAATTTTAATATCACAAATCATGTGAAAATTACAGGTATTAATATAATAAAACTAGATAATAATTACAGGACATTATCGGTTGGTAGGAAAATAAAGAATGCTATTTTTTGGGATGCAGTAAATTTATACAAAAAATCCAATGTAACAACAGAGGAGATTAATCGAGTAAAAGGTATGCAGGCGTTTATTTTGTCTGTGGAGAAGAATGGTTATGAAAAGTGTTATTCGGTTAATATGCTGGCTGAAGTTAAAAAACTCGGTTTCAATTCTTTGAAAGATCTAA
This sequence comes from Pseudomonadota bacterium, assembly GCA_023411405.1. GTDB lineage: Bacteria > Myxococcota > Myxococcia > Myxococcales > Anaeromyxobacteraceae > Anaeromyxobacter. The sequence continues at coordinate 3,766 of JAEYOU010000529.1, forward strand.
TAGACAGTTTATAAAAATTAGCTATATAATAAACTGAATATAACAGGAGGACATAACTTGAGTAAGATTATTTTATTAGTAGATTCTTTTTTTAATAATTTAGAAATTTATGAAGATAAAAATAATGGTACAAATTATAAGGAAGCTATTGTTCAAAGCATACATGAATTTATAACTGAGAAAACCACTGAATCGGCACAGAAAGTATATAAAAGTTTTTTTGAAGCATATTGGATTGGGATACAATATGCTGAAAATCCATTTATTTATCTTGTAAATGAAATGAATCATTTTGAAAAAAACGCAGGTAGATTGCTTAACAAACAAAGAGATCACTATATTCATTCCGTAAATGTGTTCATTTTAGGTTTAGTTATATTTAATTCAAATTTAAAGTTTCGACAATCTTTTAAGAAAATAGTTTTAGATGATAGCAAATATAAGGATTGCTATACGACTTCAAATGAAGAGTTTTTTTATAGGTGGGGCATTTCATCTTTGTCGCATGATATAGCTTATCCACTACAAATTACCTTAGCTCAATCCAAAAAATATATTGACTTATTATCAACATATGCTGAGCCTAAAGAAGGAATGACACTTAACGTCACCTTAAATATTTTTAACTTTAATAAATTTAATAAATTACAAAAAATAAAACCTTGCCCAGAAAAAAAATTGAATTTTATAAGAAACATCCTCATTTAAGATATTTTATTTATAATAACGCCTTAAGCATTTTAACTTTTGATATACATAAAAAATTTAATTTGAATTATTACAAGGTCAAAAAAAGTTTTAAGGTATTTGAGAGAAATATGAGAAAGAATTCTTTTATAGATCATGGTTATTACAGTAGTTTAATTGTAATGAAGTGGTATCATAATTTAATTAAAATAACTCAATGGAATCCAGCATACTTTTATTATCCGATAGTAGATATTGCTTCCGCTATATTACTTCATAACTACTATAAAAATTGTTTAATGAAACCACCTGTAAAACTTGGGAAACATAAAGTTGATCAGCATCCAATTAGTTATTTATTAATATTATGTGATGAGTTACAAGATTGGTATAGAGAAGGTTACGGTGTATTAGACTGTAGTAAAGCTATGCCAATTGATTTTAAAATAAATATCTCAGAAAACGAGCTAAAGATTAATTATGAATTTAATTATGAGGGAGATTATAACAAATATAATATAGATAGGTATAATGCTATAAATAATGTTTTAGAGATAAGTGATATATTCGAAAATGGAATATTTATTACTTCATCAGATAATTTTGCAAAAGTAAAATGATTGCGAAAGACAGGTATAGGCTTATTAACATAAAGATTAATTCGGAGGTTCGGATGTCTACTCTTGAAAAATATTATAAATGTATAATTAGTAATAAGCAGGAAAAAAAGATAGCAAGAAAGTTCTATATTAGGGCTGTATTTATAATGTTTTTTATGCCGATTGTAATAATATATACCTTGATATCCTTACCATTGTCAATATATTATGATATTATTAATAATGAATTTATGACAAGTGTCATCACTGGATTAGAATTCTTATGTATTTTACCTATATTTATATATATGATTTTTTTCGATAATCCAGAAACAGTAAAGAAATTACCACTAAATAAGAGACTATTTGTTTATATTTATTTTGCAAAAAAATATGTGTCCAATACACCAATTACATTAAAAAGATTTTCTATTAAAAAAATGGTTATTCATTCTATTTTTATGAAACTTTGGTATCTTTTTGACGAGCTTGAAGTAAATTCAAAAAATCTATTTATTTGTAAAAATAAACAATTAGAAGATAGTATTGCTAGTATTAAAAGTATTTTCTTTCGAAAGAGAAAATCATACTATAACGGAACAGAAGAAGAACGTATTAAGTTGCAAAATATATTGACTATATTACTTGAACTATATTACATAAAAAACGAACAAGAAGATTTTATCTTATATAACAATATTTTAAGTAAAAGTGATTTACAAATGCTAGAGGTTACTAGAAATGAAGAACTAACTAAACTGATTTATGAGTGTAAAGAAATAGCAGTAGAAAACAATCATGATTCCCCAAAAACAGTTTTAGTTGTTTTAAAAAGTTTTTATTATAAATGGAGAAAATTAATACTTTTATTATTGATTTTGATATCAGTTGTAATGGTAATATACTATTGTAATAAATTTGTAGTTATTGAGAAGTCAGTAGCCATTTTACTTGCTATGGCAGGTGGGGGGATATTTCAAATTATTGGAAAGATTATTAAATCTAAAAGTCCAACAGACAAAGAAAATAAAGCCACTTAGTTACTCTATGGAAAACTTTGGAATAGAATTAACACTTTACAACTGATATAGTTTAAGTTATGTGGGAAAAACGTGGGAAATGTGGCTCTTCGAAAGACGGGAATGTAAGTGGAATGTTTAGTATAATCATATTTCAGCGAAACAAGTACCATGTAGAAGAGACACGGCGCAGGATTTAAGGGCCTTTTGAAGAGATATTTTGGAGAGTAAAAATAACAAAGAAAAGTATCTTTTGACATTAGGTAAATCAAGGGTTTCACGAATTTTTAAATTTGATATTTAAGTCACAAATATTGAGGAATGTTGCAATGACAACATTCCTCAATATTATGTTTTTCAAAATCCCAAGAGAAACTCAAGACAGATTAGCGCTTACCTTATTTAGTCCCTTGAAACTCCAAGTTTTTTTGAAAGAGTCCTGAGTTGAAGCAAAAAGTAATATATGACACTGATACATTGCTCTTTTTGTTTGCCTTGGTACATGACTTCTTCAAGGTAAATGCAAAAAATAGAACTCTGGATTATGAGCCAAAGTAATTTACTGGTATAATGTGGTTGTAACTAATTATTTCAGCAATATGAAAACAGTGTAGCTTATCTTTGACAAGAAAAATTTCAAAAATATTTGTAACGAATGAAGTATTTTACCGACTTATTAGCAGGAGGTGAAAAGGTGAAGGATGAAATTGACGATTATTATAAGCAGCACGGGAAGATGATATATTGTTATTGCATATTCCGGCACATCCGGACGGCGATTCCGGTTTTATCCGGACAGTAAACCGGAGCATCCGGACACCTTGTCTGTAAGTTGATTTTATTCCAGTGTATCATTTTTTTCAATGCTTTTTATAG
>JAEYOU010000433.1 GCA_023411405.1 Pseudomonadota bacterium
GCTCCGGCGCGGGCGCGGGGCCGAGCTCCGCCATCGCGCTCCGCGTCGCGTTCATCCGCGCGAGCTCCGCGCGGCACGCCTCGCACGTCTCGAGGTGGGCGCGGAGGGCGCGCGCCTCGCGCCGGCCGAGCTCGCCGTAGGCGAGGTCGAGGAGCTGCTCGCGGAGGGTGTCGTGCGGGGTCGTCATGACGGGACCGCGCTCCTCGGGGTGGTCGCCGCGTCCGGGCCGACGCCGCGGGCGGCGAGCTCCGCCCGGAGCGCCTCCAGGGCATACCGCATCCGGCTCTTCACCGTGTTCTCGGGCGCGCCGGTCACCTCGGCGATCTCGGCGAAGCGGAGCCCGGCGTGCTCCCGGAGGAGGAACACCTCGCGCTGCTCGGGCGGGAGGGCGGCGAGCGCCGCCTCGAGCCGGGGCCGCACGAGCGCGGCGTCGGCGAGCGCGTCGGGCGCCGGGGCGTCGGAGGCCGGCTCGGGGCGAGGCGGATCCCCGGCCTTGCCCGGGTCGAGCGGCTCGGCGCGACGGAAGCTCATCCGGCGGGCCTCGTCCACGGCGAGGTTGCGGGCGATGGAGAAGAGCCAGGTGGTGAAGCGCGCGCGCTCCTGCCAGCGGGCCGAGGCCTTGACCACCTTGAGGAACGTCTCCTGGCAGAGGTCCTCGGCCCGGCCGCGATCGCCGGTGAGGCGCAACAGGAAGGAGAAGACCGGTGTGCGGTGACGGCGCACGAGCACCTCGAAGGCGCGCGCGTCGCCGGCCTGGAAGCGGAGCATCAGTCTTTCGTCGCTCTCGCCCAAGCACGCCCCGCGGGCCCCACGAGGAGAACGCGCGGGGCACAAGAAGGATCTCGCGCAGTGTAGGCGGAGTGGGGGTGGGGTTCCAGAGAGGAGCCGGAGAGGCCGGGCAGGGGCACGGGCTCGGGCTCGGGCTCGGGCACGGGCACGGGTCGCAGATCCGATCTCCTCCTCGCTCGTTCCCATGAGTGCGGCGGGACACGATGCCCGCCCGGGAGATCCTCATGAACGCACGCCCGCACCTCTCGAGATCCTCGCTCCTCCTCCTCGTCGCCACGCTCGGCTTCGCGATCGCCGGTCCGGGCGCGGCGAGGGAACCGGTCCGCCCTCCAGAGGGACCCGGCCCGGGCGAGCTCCTTCAGCGGCTCGCCACCCTGCGTCGCGGCGCGGTGGCCTTGCCCAACGGCGACGCCGGCGGCGGCGCGGCGCGCTCGCTCGCGCCCTACTTCGTCGTGGCCGGGGATGGCGAGGGCGAGCGCCTCCCGCTCGAGGAGACGCGCGCCGAGGCCTCGATCGCCGGCCCGATCGCGCGCGTGCAGGTGACGCAGGTCTTCCGGAACCGCGGGGCGACGCCGATCGAGGCGATCTACGTCTTCCCGGCCTCCACGCGCGCCGCCGTCCACGGGATGCGGCTCCGGATCGGCGCGCGGACGGTCGAGGCGAAGATCGAGCGCCGGGCCGCGGCGAAGGCGCAGTACGAGGCGGCGCGGAGCGAGGGCAAGCGCGCCGCGCTCCTCGACGAGGAGCGCCCCAACGTCTTCACCATGCGGGTCGCGAACGTCATGCCCGGCGACCGGCTCGTCGCGGAGCTCGACTACTCCGAGCTCGTCGTTCCGGAGGAGGGCGTCTACGAGCTCGTGTACCCGACCGTGGTCGGGCCACGCTACCCCGGTCACGCGGATCCCGCGCGCGACGGCTGGATCGCGAACCCGACGCTGACCGCGGGGTCGCCGGCGCCGTACCGGTTCGGCTTCTCCGCGCACCTCGAGTCGGCCATCCCGGTGAAGGACCTCGCGTCGCCCTCGCACGCGCTCGACGTCACGTGGCGCTCGCCGCGGAGCGCGGACGTGAAGGTGAAGGGGGAGGACGGCGGGAACAAGGACGTGGTCCTCCGCTGGCGGCTCGCGGGCGACGCCGTGGAGGCGGGCGCGCTCCTCTTCCCCGACGGCGCCGGCGGCGGCTGGTTCCTCGCCACGATCGAGCCTCCGGCCCGCGTCCGCCCGGAGGCCATCCCTCCGCGCGAGTACGTCTTCATCCTGGACGTGTCCGGCTCGATGCACGGCTTCCCGCTCGACACCGCGAAGGCGCTCATGGAGGACCTCCTGCCGCGGCTCCGGCCGGCGGACTCGTTCAACGTCGTCTTCTTCTCCGGCGGCTCCTTCGTGCTGTCGCCGGGCGCGTCGCTCCCGGCGACCCCCGCCAACGTCCGCCGGGCGCTCGACACGTTCCGCCGGCTCCAGGGCGGCGGCGGGACGGAGCTCCTCCAGGCGCTCCGGACCGGCTACGACCTCCCGCGGGCGGACCCGCGCGTCGCCCGCACCGTGGTGGTCGTGACGGACGGCTACGTCGCCGTGGAGGCCGAGGCGTTCCGGCTCGTCCGCGAGCGGCTCTCCGAGGCGAGCTGCTTCGCGTTCGGCATCGGGACGGGCGTGAACCGCGCGCTCGTCGAGGCGCTGGCCCGCGCCGGCCAGGGCGAGCCGACGGTGGTCCTCTCGCCGAAGGACGCGAAGGCGGCCGCGGAGCGGCTCGAGCGGATCATCGCCGCCCCGGTGCTCTCGCAGCTCCGCTGGCGCGCCGAGGGGCTCGAGGCGCGCGACGTCCTCCCCGGCGCGCTGCCGGATCTGCTCGCCGAGCGGCCGGTGACGCTCCTCGGCCGGTACCGCGGCGCCCCCGCGGGGAAGATCGTGCTCACCGGCCAGTCCGCCGCCGGGCCGTACCGCCGCGCGCTCGACCTCTCCGCCGCGGCGCCGCGGGTCGAGAACGGGCCGCTGCGCGTGCTCTGGGCGCGCCGCTGGGTGGAGCTGCTCGTCGACGAGCAGCACCTCGGCGCCGCGAAGGAGCTCGAGGAGGCGATCACCGCGCTCGGGCTCGCGCACGGCCTCCTCACGCCGTACACGTCCTTCGTCGCGGTCGACTCCGAGGTCGTGAACGCGGGCGGTGCGGGCGAGACCGTGCGGCAGCCGCTGCCGCTGCCCGAGGGCGTCTCCGAC
>JAEYOU010000435.1 GCA_023411405.1 Pseudomonadota bacterium
GCTCCGGGCGGCGCGCCGCGCGGCGGCGGACGAGCCCGCGCCCGAGGCGCCGCGCGGCTTCCTCGAGGCGGGCGTCGTCAACCTCACGAACCCCAACATGTGGATTTTCTGGAGCGCGATCGGCGGGCCGACCCTCGCCGCGGCCTGGCGGGCGAGCCCCGCCCAGGCGCTCGCGTTCCTCGGCGGCTTCTACGCCTGCATCGTGAGCGGGAACGCCGCGTTCCTCGTCCTCGCCGGCGGCATCGCGCGCGCGGGGCCGGCGGCGCGGCGGGCCCTCGGGATCGCCTCGGCCGTCGCGCTCGCCGGATTCGCCGGGTGGCAGGCGCTGCTGCTCCTCCGGGGCTGAGCGGCTACCGGTCCCCGCCGCCCGCCCCCGACCCGGCCTCGGCCTCGGAGCGCGCGGTGGCCGGCGGCGGGATGGCCTTGATCCGCTCCTGCACCCGCGCGATCTCGGTCCCCCTCGTCCCGCCTTCCCCCGTGAGCTCGTGCTTCGCGATGAACGCCTTGATGCGCTCGATCCGCTCCTCGCTGGGCGGGTGGGTGGAGAGGAACCGGGCCCACCCCGGCTGCTTCCCCTCGCCCTTCATGAGCTTCCCGAAGAAGGTGGCGATGCCGTTCGGATCGTAGCCCGCGGCCGCCGCGTACCGCGCGCCGAGCTCGTCGGACTCGATCTCGTCGGAGCGGCTGTGCGCGAGCAGCGCGCCCTGGCCGGCGAGCGCCGTCGCGAGCTGGGCGAGCGTGCCCGGGTCCTCTCCCAGGGCCACGCTGGCGAGCGTCTGGAGCCCGACGGCGTTCACCATCTGGCGGGCGGAGTGGCGCGCCACGACGTGCCCGGCCTCGTGGCCGAGGACGCCGGCCACCTCGGCGGTGTTGTCAGCGGCGAGGATGAGGCCCGAGTAGACGTACAGGAACCCGCCGGGCGTGGCGAAGGCGTTCACCTGCCGCGGGTCGTTGATCACCTTCACCGTCCACTTCACGTCCGGGCGGTCCTTCTTCGCGTGCTCCAGGATCCGGCCCGCGATGCGCTGGACGTAGTCGTCGACCGCGCCGTCCTCGATGTACTCGATCCCCTGCTTCTGCTCGAGCTCCTGCTTCACCTGCAGTCCGAGCTTGTTCTCCTGCTCGGTGGGGATCAGCACCTCGGCCAGCTTGGTCTCGGCGCTGCGCCGCTGGGCGGTCGAGCAGGCCGTCACGGCCGATATCAGGGCCGCCGCCAGGATGTACCGCCCACGCCGGACGATCTCGCACATGTATGGAATTCCTCCCTTCTTGCGAAAGCTGACCATCGCGGGACTCCTTGCTCGGTTGAATAACGGGGCCCGTGCAGGGTACAAACGGCCATTCGGAGGCAGCGATGCGCGGGAACAAGCTTCTCCTGGGAGCGCTCGGGCTCTTCTTTGCCACGGCGGCGACCGCGACGGCGGTCGCCTGGCTCGCCATCGAGCCGCCCTGGAAGGAGCCGCCGCCTCCTCCGCCTCCTCCGCCGCCCGTCCTCCCGGTCAACCAGCCGACCGCCGGGCCCTCGGTGATCGACGCCGAGCAGATCCAGTCCGGTCAGCTCACGATGGAGCGGATGCCGCCCTCCGTCGTCGGCGCGATCCAGTCGCACTCGATGGAGATCGTCCGCACGCAGCAGCTCATCGCCGAGAAGCAGGCGCGCATCACCGGGACCTGCGCCCCCGGCTCCGCGATCCGGATCGTGGGCGAGGACGGGTCGGTCATCTGCCAGAAGCTGCCCCGCGGCGTGACCTCGGTGGCCGCGCTCGCCGGCGTGACGCGCATCTCCACGACCGGCACCGCGCAGGCCAGCGTGCCCGGCGGCGTCGGCCGCTACCAGACCTCCGGCGACGACGACTTCCTCGTGATCCCGATCTCGCTGCCCGAGGGCGCCACGATCTCGAGCTTCACGTACACGTTCTGGGACGACGCGACCGACGTGGACGCGGGCGCGTACCTCTTCCGCACCGACGACGTGATGATGGCGAAGCTCGCCACGAGCGGCGCCTCGCCCGAGGTGCGGGCGGTCCAGACCCAGAGCATCACGGCGAAGAAGGTGAACAACCACGCCTACGGCTACATGATCTTCATGCAGCTCTCGGCCAAGGCGGGGAAGAACCTGATGCCGATCTCCGCCGCCGTGACCTATCGGTTGCCGTAGCCGAACCCCTGGGGCCTCAGGCGCAGGGCCTCAGGCGCAGGGCCTCAGGCCTCAGGCCTCAGGCTGGCGCGCGGTTCCCCCTGAAGCCCGAGGCCCGAAGCCGAGGCCTTGCCGGCGATCCTGGGGCCGTTTTCCGCCTAGAATGCCACCCCCATGCCCCGCACCCTCCTCCCGCGCGTGAAGCGACTCGTCGTGAAGGTCGGGACCGGCACCCTGACCGACGCCCGGGGCCGGTTCGATCCCGCGAACTGCGCGCGGCTCGCGGCGGAGCTCGCCGAGGTGGGCCGCGGACGCAAGGTCGTCCTCGTCTCCTCCGGCGCGGTCGCCCTGGGCGCCGAGGAGCTCGGGCTCGTCCGCTCGAAGGCGAAGCCCTGGGACATCCCCACGAAGCAGGCGGCGGCGGCGGTGGGCCAGCCGCACCTCATGGCCGCCTGGGGCGAGGCGCTCGGGGCGCACGGCCTCGTGACCGCGCAGGTGCTCCTCACGGCGGACGACCTCGCGTCGCGCCGGCGGTTCCTCAACGCGCGGCGTACCTTCGCGAAGCTGCTCGAGCGGGGCGCCGTCCCGGTGGTGAACGAGAACGACACGGTCGCGGTGGACGAGATCAAGGTCGGCGACAACGACACGCTCGCCGGGCTCGTGGCGAGCTGCATCGAGGCGGACGCGGTGGTGATGCTCACCGACGTCGAGGGGCTCTACGACCGGAACCCCTCCCAGCCGGGCGCGGTGCTCCTCCACGACGTGCCGCGGGTCACGGCGGAGATCGAGCGGATCGCCGGGGGCGCGGGCAGCGAGCGGAGCACCGGCGGCATGGCCACGAAGGTCCGCGCGGCCCGCCGGCTCGCGGCGCAGGGGATCTCGACGGCGCTGGTCTCGGGGCGGCGCCCGCGGGCGTTGCCGGACCTCCTCGGCGGCGTCGTCCTCGGCACCGTCTTCGGCCGGGACGCCGAGCGCCTCTCGTCGCGCAAGGGCTGGCTCGCCGCCGCCGCGCGCGGGAAGGGCACGATCCTCGTGGACGCGGGCGCACGGCGCGCGCTGTCCGATCAGGGCCGGAGCCTGCTCCCGAGCGGGGTCCGGGCCGTCGAGGGCCAGTTCGGGGTGGGCGATCCCGTGGACATCGCCGTGGAGGGCGGGCGCCCCTTCGCGCGCGGGCTGGCCGGGTACGCGGCCGAGGAGCTCCGGCGCATCGCGGGCCTGAAGACCGGAGAGATCGAGCGGGCGCTCGGGTATAAGTACCTGGACGAGGTGATCCACCGGAACGACCTGGTGGTCCTCGACGCGACCCGGGAGTGAAGATGCAGAAGGAGCAGGGGCGAGAGCTCGCCGGCGAGATGCGGCGGATGGCCGAGGCCGCGCGCGACGCCGCGCGGGCGCTCGCGCGCGCCGACACCGGCGCCAAGGACGCCGCCCTCCGGGCGGCGGTCGAGGCGATCCGCGATCGCACCCCGCGCATCCTCGCGGCAAACGCGGAGGACCTCGAGGCCGCGCGGAGGGGCGGGATGCCGGCCGCCTTCGTGGACCGCCTCGCGCTCGACGCGAAGCGGCTCGACGGCGTCGCGAAGGCGATCCTCGAGGTCGCGGCGCTCCCCGATCCGGTGGGCGAGGTGACCTCCACGTGGCGCCGGCCGAACGGCCTGTCCGTGAAGAAGGTCCGGATCCCGCTCGGCACGATCCTCATGATCTACGAGGCGCGGCCCAACGTGACGACCGACGCGGCCGCCCTGTGCCTCAAGAGCGGGAACGCCGCGCTCCTCCGCCCCGGCTCGGACGCGCTCCGCTCCTCCCTCGCGCTCGCGGAGGCCTTCGCCGAGGGCGTCGCCCACGCGAGGCTGCCCGCGGCGGCGGTCCAGGTCGTGCCCACGCCGGACCGCGAGGCGACCTACGAGCTCCTGAAGCTCGACGACCTCATCGACCTCTGCATCCCGCGCGGCGGCCCGTCGCTCATCCGCGCGGTGGTGGAGCGCGCGCGCGTCCCGGTGGTGAAGCACTACGAGGGCGTCTGCCACCTCTTCCTCGACGAGAGCGCCGACGAGGCTCAGGCCGTCGCCCTGGCGTTGAACGGCAAGGTGCAGCGCCCGTCGGTGTGCAACGCGCTCGAGTGCCTGCTCGTCCACCGCGGCGCCGCCGAGCGGCTCCTGCCCGCGGTCGGCAAGGCGCTCGCCGACGCCGGCGTGGAGCTGCGCTGCGACCCGACCGCGCTCACCCTGCTCGCGCGGGCGGGCGTGGAGGCCGACGCGGCCGGCCCCGAGGACTACGGCAAGGAGTTCCTGGACAAGATCCTCGCCGTCCGCGTGGTGCACGACCTCGACGGCGCGCTCGAGCACATCGCCCGGTACGGCTCGATGCACACCGAGGCGATCCTCACGAAGGACCTCGCGGCCGCGCGCCGGTTCGAGCGCGAGGTGATCGCGAGCGCGGTGATGATCAACGCGTCGACGCGGTTCAACGACGGCGGCGAGCTGGGGCTCGGCGCCGAGATCGGCATCTCCACGACGAAGCTCCACGCGTTCGGCCCCATGGGCCTCGCCGAGCTCACCACGCAGCGGTACGTGGTCGAGGGCGACGGGCACGTGCGGTCCTAGCGGAGGCAAGAACCCGGCATGGCGAACAAGAAGAAGGCGGCCCCCTCGGCGAAGCGCTCCCGTCCCCCGGCGAAGAAGGCGAAGCGCGCCGGGCCTCCGAGGAAGGGCGCGCCGGCCCGGCGCGCCGCGCCGCCGAAGCGCGCCGGCGGGAAGCAGGCCCCGAAGGCCCCGAAGGCGGCCAGGCCGCTCGCCCCCGCGG
>JAEYOU010000579.1 GCA_023411405.1 Pseudomonadota bacterium
TGCAGGCCCCGCCGGCGGCCCAGGTCACGGCGCCGGCGGTCGCGCCTCCGGAGCCGGCGCCCGAGCATGCGGCCGCGACGGTCGCGGTCGTGACGCAGCGGTTCGTGGATGGGGAGGGGCGGATCGTCGTCCGGCTCCTCGGGCCGAAGGCGAACGTCCTCGCCGAGCGGATCGACGGCGACGTCCGCGCGCTCCCCGTCCGGTGGGCGGGGCGGACCGAGCACGGCGAGATCGTCGAGCTCGTGGAGGACGCGTGGGGGCCGATCGAGGTCCGGCGCGATCCGGTGGGGCGGTTCCTCTCGGCGCGGGCGGTGGACGAGGTCGACGGGGAGCAGTAGCCCGGTCGCGGGGTCGCCCTCGCCGCCCCGATGACCGGGCGCCATCGATTGCGCCCGCCGGACGGGAAGCAGTACTCTCGGTCGCTCCCTCCGCACGCTCGGTGGGTCGTTCTCGACGCTGCTGGCCGCGACCGTCGCACCGAGCGAAGCCCTCTCGCGACGCGATCGCAGGAGTACGCCATGAACGCTCCGTTCCGCTCCGCAGCGGGTCTCCTTGCAGCTGTCCTCGTCACGACGTCGACGAGCGCCGGCGCAGCGCTGCCCGACGCCGTGTCCGCGGCCGCCACCGCCGCCAGCCTCGCCAGCGCACGGCGCCCGGCGAGGACGCTGGCGCCCATCGTCACCCCCCGGTGGCTCCACGAGAACCTCGACGCGCCCCGGCTCGTCCTCCTCGACGTCCGCCCCGAAGCCGCGTACGCGGACGGACACATCCCGGGGGCGATCGGCGTGCCCTTCGTGGTGCCGTTCTCCGCGTGGATCACGATGCGCGACGATCTCCTCCTCGAGGTCCCGGACGAGGCGGCGCTCTTCGAGACCCTCGGGTCCCTCGGCATCACCCCGGACTCCTGGATCGTGGTGATCTCGGCCTCGAATCCGGGCGAGCCCCCGGGCTACGGCCTGTCCGCCGCGACGCGCGTCGCGGACACCCTCATCTACGCGGGGCTCCGGGACGTCGCCGTCCTCGACGGCGGGCACGCGCGGTGGGTCTCGGATGGCTACCCCACGACGGCGGAGGTGCCCACCGTCGCGCCCGTGGCGTATCGAGGACGGGTCGACGGATCCATGTTCGTCTCGAGGTCGTACGTCGAGCGGCGCCGGGGGGCGGCGCTCCTCGTGGACGCCCGCGACGCGGACGTCTACTTCGGCACCACGATCGAGCCGTTCGCGCCCGTCGGCGGCCACATCCCGACCGCGCGCTCGCTGCCCGCGCCGTGGACCTGGCTCGAGGACGGCACCTACCGCGACCCGGAGACGCTGGCGGCGATGGCCCTGGGCGTCGTCGGGCCCCACGCGCACCGCGAGGTGATCGTGTACTGCGGGGTCGGCGGCTACGCCAGCACGACGTGGTTCGTCCTCACGCAGGTGCTCGGGTACCGGAACGTCAAGCTGTACGACGGCAGCGCCCAGGACTGGGTCCGGACGAACGAGATGGTGCGCTATCACTGGGAGTGAGGTGAGGCGAGGGGGGCGGCCCGGGTCCCGGGGCGCTCCCCTCCTCCGCCGGCCTCCTCCGGAGCGACGGGTGCGGGTCCCCGCCGTCACCCCGATCCGTTAGAAGTCCTCCGTGACCTCTTCCGGGACCCTGCCCGCGCTCCCGTTCCACCCGGCCGTCCAGGAGTGGTTCGCCCGCTCGTTCTCTACCCCGACGCCCGCCCAGGCGAAGGCCTGGCCGGCGATCCTGCGCGGCGACTCGACCCTGCTCCTCGCGCCGACCGGCAGCGGGAAGACGCTGGCCGCGTTCCTCGCCGCCCTCGACCGGCTCGTCTTCACGCCAGAGCCCGACGCGCGCGAGCGGCTGCGGCTCCTCTACGTCTCGCCGCTCAAGGCGCTCGCGGTCGACGTGGAGCGGAACCTGCGCGCGCCGCTCCAGGGCATCGTCGCCCGGGCGCAGGAGCGGGGCGACGCACACCGCGTCCCGGCGGTCGCGGTCCGCAGCGGGGACACGCCGCAGCAGGAGCGGGCGCGGTTCGCCCGCCAGCCGGCCGACATCCTCATCACGACGCCCGAGTCGCTCTACCTGCTCCTCACCTCGAACGCGCGCGATCGGCTCCGGTCCGTCGAGGCGGTGATCGTGGACGAGATCCACGCGCTGGTCCCGACCAAGCGCGGCGCGCACCTCGCCCTGTCGCTCGAGCGGCTCGAGGCGCTCGCCGGGCGCCGCCTGCAGCGGATCGGCCTCTCGGCGACGCAGCGGCCGCTCGGGGAGGTGGCGCGGTTCCTGGGCGGCGGCGACGTGAACGGCGGCGACGTCTCCCCGCGCAGGGTGACGATCGTGGACGCGGGGGCGCGCAAGGCCCTCGAGCTCCGGGTCGAGGTCCCCGTCGAGGACCTGGCGCGCCTCGCCGAGCCCGTCGAGCCCGCGCGCGAGGGGGCGAAGCCGGAGCACGGCTCGATCTGGACGGCGATCCACCCCCGCCTCCTCGAGCTCATCCGGGCGCACCGCTCGACGCTCCTCTTCGTCAACAGCCGGCGCGTGGCCGAGCGGCTCGCGGCCGCGCTCAACGAGCTCGCGGGCGAGACGCTGGTCCACGCGCACCACGGCTCGCTCGCGCGGCCGCAGCGGGTGGCGATCGAGGAGGCGCTGAAGGCCGGGGCGGTGCGGGGGCTCGTCGCCACGTCGTCGCTCGAGCTGGGCATCGACATGGGCGCGATCGATCTCGTCGTGCAGATCGAGGCCGCGCCCTCGGTGGCGAGCGCCCTCCAGCGGATCGGCCGCGCCGGCCACCAGCTCGGGGCCGCGAGCCGCGGCGTCTTCTTCCCCAAGTTCCGGGCCGACCTCCTCGCCTGCGCGGCGCAGATCGAGGCGATGCGGGCGGGCGAGGTGGAGGAGACGCGCTTCCCCCGGAACCCGCTCGACGTGCTCGCCCAGCAGCTCGTCGCGGCGGCGGCGCTGGACGAGTGGCGGGTCGAGGACCTCTTCCAGCTGGCGCGGCGCGCGGCCCCGTTCGCGGGGCTCTCGAGGGCGGTGTTCGAGGGCGTGCTCGATCTGCTCTCGGGCCGCTACCCGTCGGACGAGCTCTCGGATCTCCAGCCGCGGCTCGTCTGGGATCGCGTCCGCGGGCGGGTGCGGGCGCGCGAGGGGGCGCGGCGGGTGGCGGTGGTGAACGCCGGGACGATCCCGGATCGCGGCCTGTACGGGGTGTTCCTCATGCCCGGCAGCGAGCGCAGGCCCAGCCGGAGGAGGCTGGGCCGGAGCGAGCAGGGGGGCTGGGGGAGCGCAGGCTCCCCACGCGTCAGCGGTGGGGGGCCGAGCACTCCCCCGGCACGTATCGGTGAGCTGGACGAGGAGATGGTGTTCGAGTCGAAGGTCGGCGACACGTTCTTCCTCGGCGCCTCGACGTGGCGCATCGAGGAGATCACGCACGACCGCGTGCTCGTCTCGCCCGCGCCCGGCGAGCCCGGGAAGATGCCGTTCTGGAAGGGCGACGCGCCGGGGCGGCCGCTCGAGCTCGGCCGGAGGATCGGCCGGCTCGCGCGCGAGCTGCAGGAGGCGGGGCCGGAGGCGGCGCAGGCCCGGCTCGTCGAGCGGCACGGCCTCGACGGCTCGGCGGCGCGGAACCTCGTCCAGTTCGTCGCGGACCAGCGCGCTGCGACCGGCGCGGTCCCCGACGACCGGACCATCGTCGTCGAGCGCTGCCGGGACGAGCTCGGCGACTGGCGCGTCTGCGTGCTCTCGCCCTTCGGCGCGCCGGTGCTCGTCCCGTGGTGCCTCGCGGCGGCGGCGCGGGCGCGGGACGCCTTCGGGAACGAGCCGGAGACGCTCTGGACCAACGACGGCTTCGTGGTCCGGCTGCCCGACGCCGGCGCCCCCCCGGACGTCTCGTTCCTGTTCCCGGATCCGGAGGAGGTCGAGGCCGTGGTCACGGCCCAGCTCGGGGCGACGCCGCTCTTCGCCGGCAAGTTCCGCGAGGCGGCGGGGCGCGCGCTCCTCCTCCCCCGCCGCCGGCCCGGGGGCCGCACGCCGCTCTGGCAGCGCCGCAAGCGGGCGCGGGATCTGCTCGGGGTCGCGGCCCGGTACCCGGAGTTCCCGATCATCCTGGAGTCGTACCGCGAGTGCCTCCGGGACGTGTTCGATCTCCCCGCGCTCGTGGACCTCCTGGCCGAGCTCCGGCGCGGGGGGGTGCGGGCGGTGACGGTGGACACGCGCGCGCCGTCGCCGTTCGCGGCCTCGCTCCTGTTCGGGTTCGTGGCGAGCTTCATGTACGACGGCGACGCGCCGCTGGCGGAGCGCAGGGCGCAGGCGCTCGCGATCGACCAGGTGCAGCTCCGCGAGCTCCTCGGCGAGGCGGAGCTGCGCGAGCTGCTCGACGCGACGTCGATGCGCGACCTCGAGGAGCGGCTCCAGCACCGCGCGCCGGAGCTCCGCGCCCGGAGCGCCGACGGACTCGCGGACCTGCTCCTGCGCCTGGGTGAGCTCTCGCGGGCCGAGGTCCGGGAGCGCGCCGCCTCCGAGCAGGTCGCCGCGGCCCTCGACCTCCTCGTCCGCGAGGGGAGGGCGGTGACGCTCGTCGTCGCCGGGGAGGAGCGGTTCGTCGCGGTGGAGGACGCGGCGCGGTACCGCGACGCGCTGGGCGTGGCGCTCCCCGCGGGCCTCCCGGAGGTGCTCCTCGCGCCCGTCGACGACCCGCTCGTGGGCCTCCTCGCCCGGTACGCGCGCCGGCACGGACCCTTCACCACCGGAGAAGCCGCGGCGCGGTTCGGGATGTCGCCGGCGGCCGCCGAGGCGGGGCTCGAGGCGCTCCTGCGCCGCGGGCGGCTCCTCGAGGGTGCCTTCCGCCCGGGCGGCCGCGAGCGCGAGTGGTGCGATCCGGACGTCCTCGGGACGATCCGGCGGCGCTCGCTCGCGCGCCTCCGCGAGGAGGTGGAGCCGGTCGAGCCGGCGGCGCTCGGGAGGGCGCTGCTGGGCCGGCACGGGATCCCGGCGCGGCGCGGCGGCCCCGACGCGGTGCTCGACGCGGTCGAGAAGCTCCAGGGGGCGCCCCTCCCGGCGTCGATCCTCGAGACCGAGATCCTCCCGGCGCGGGTGGAGGGCTACCTGCCGGGCGACCTGGACGTCCTGGCCGCAGGCGGCGAGGTGGTCTGGGTCGGGCTCGAGCCGCTCGGCGCGCGCGACGGGCGGGTGGCGGTCTTCCTCGCGGATGCGCTGCCGCGCCTCCTGCCGCCGGCGACGGGCGAGCCGGAGTCGGACCGCGAGCGGCGCATCGTCGAGCACCTCGCGGCGCGCGGCGCCTCGTTCTTCGCGGAGCTCCACGCGGCGGCGGGGGCGGCTTCGCGCCCGAGACCACCGACGCGCTCTGGGCCCTGGCGTGGCGCGGGCTCGTCACGAACGACACGTTCCAGGCCCTCCGCGCGTACACGTCGGCGCCCGCCGCGCGCGACCGCCCGCGCCACGCGACCATCGAACGACGCCGCCCTGCGCCGGCGATCCCGGGCCCGGGCGGGTACCGCTCTCG
>JAEYOU010000120.1 GCA_023411405.1 Pseudomonadota bacterium
GGGCGGCGTCGGCCACCGCGAGGAGGAGCACGGCCACGTCGAGCGCGAGCGCGAGCGCGATCCCGCGGCCGCCGAGCGCGCCGGCCGCGGTGAGCGCGGGGATCGCCCCGAGCGCGAGGAGGAGCGCGGTGCGCGGGGTGGGGGAGGGGATCCCGGTCGCCAAGCGGGAAACAGGGTACAGCACCTCGCTCGCGCCCGGGCCGGGGCCTGCTCCGTCCCGCTCGATCAGAGGTCCGGGCTCGTCCCGACCCCCGCCTTCGAGGCCAGGTCGCGGTTCACGCCCAGGAAGACCGCGCGCTTCTTCCCACCGAGGAGGTTCGGCGTGAGCACGAGCGCATCCCGCGTCGCGATCTCGGCCGGGTGGGTCGCGTCGAGCAGCTTCACCGCCGGCGCGGTGGTGATGTGGGTCGGGATCACGATCGTCGGCGCCACCTGGGCGACCAGCCCGTACGCCTTCCGGTTCACGACGTCCGCCTCCGAGTTCAGCACGTCCTCGAGGAGGTGGATCATCACGTCCACGTGGCCGATGGCCTGGAGCTGCTCCGGGGTGAGCTTCGTCTGCCCGCAGTCCCCCATGTGCACGATCCGGACCCCCGCCACCTCGACCACGAAGATGGTGTTCGTGTTGCCGTCGAGGAGGTCGTCGAGGTGCGACGAGGCGATGGCCTGGACCTTCACGTCGCCGCTCTCGGCCCTCCAGAAGACGGACCCGGGTTCCTTCACCGCCTGACCGCCGCCGCGCAGCTTGGGCCCCGGGAAGCGCTGGAACAGGTTGGGCTGGAGGTGGTCGGCGTGATCGTGGCTCGCGAGGAAGATGTTCCGGGGGTTCGAGAGCTCCGCGGCCAGGTCCTCCGGGACCACCATGGTGTCCAGGAACACCTTGATGCCCTCCGGGCTCACCAGCACGAACGAGGCCGGCGTACGATCGGCGACCGCGGCCGCCATCCCACCCACCCCTCCGGTTCCCTGGAGCGCCCGGAGGATCGGAGCCCGCGCTGCTGCGGAGCTCCCCGGCGCGCCCGTGAACAGGACCGCCGCGCCGGCGCCAAGCGAGATCACGACCGCGAACACGAGCACCCACGCGCGCTTCCAGGAACGTCGCATGATCCCTCCGAAGGAATGGGAGGCGCGCCACACCGCCTCCGCCTGGTAGTACCCAGGGTTGAGACGGGAGAGCAGGCTGGACATTCACGGCGGGGAGATCCGCCTCGCCCGTGCAGGCCTCGTCGTTCGCGGTTGGGCTTGCCTGAGGTCTGCACCCGTGGAAAGCTGCGTCACGGATGGCCTTCCCGGGAGGGGACAGCATGAGGCGGATTGCGTTGGCGGTGGCGCTCGCGGTGCTCGCGGCCTGCGTCACGACGGGGCCGAAGCAGGCGAGGCAGTTCACGTCCGTCTGGCACGGCAAGAGCTACGCCGACGTGAAGAACAACGCTCCGCTCGCCCCGGACAAGGCGCGCATCTACCTGTTCCGGACCAAGGCGCCCTTCCTCTGGAACCAGAACGAGGACGTCCTCGTGGACGGCGTCAAGGTCGGCGTGGCGGTCGATCAGAGCTTCCTCTTCGTGGACCTCGCAGCCGGATCGCACAAGCTCTCGTCCTCGAGGCAGTCCGACGATGGCATCACGCTGTCGATCGAGGCCGGCGAGGTGAGGTTCGTGAAGGCGTACTGGGCCGGGCCCTGGTTCAAGTTCAGCCTCGTGACCAAGCAGGATGCGGAGGAGGAGGCGATGCTGCTGCTCTCGTACCGGGACGAGGGCTGAGGCTCGGCTCGCCCCTCAGGTGAGGAGTTGCTCGAGCTGCCGCGGATCCGGCGGCTTGGACACGTGCCGCGGTCGAAGCCCGGATCGGCGCGCGCGCTGGCGGGCGATGCCGGCCCACCCGGAGCGGCTGCGCGCTGAGCGTGAGCCAGCGCTCGCCCCCTGCACGTCGATACCGGACCTCGACGCGACGCTGGGCCTCGCCGCGGCGCGCGGCGCGGACGGCGGGTAGCTCCTCCGGCGCGAAGGGCGAGCCATCGGCCCGATGCCACGTCGCCTCCCAGCGCTCCGCCGCGGGCCCGAGGATCTCGTCGGCCGCCGCGTTGGACCGGAGGACTCGACCGTCATGATCGCAGACGAGGATGCCCTCGGCGACCGCGGCGAGGAGGAGGTCGACCTCGGCGGCCGGAGCGGGGCGGGCGCGCGCGGGCGGGCGGGTGGGCGGCGGTTCGAGCGGTCGATGCCCGCTCGGCCGCCGCCTCGCCGCGAGACCGTCACCGCTCGAGGTTCACCTTGGCCTTGAGGCTGATGAACTTCACCCTGGGCCAGTCCTGCGTGTACAGCGTCCTCGCCCCCAGCGTGCACGGGCTCACGTCGTCGATCTCGCCCGGATCGATCTCGACGACCTTGATGCAGGAGATCACCTGCTCGCCCACGTCGTCCTCCAGGGCCACCTCGATCACGGCGCGGATCTCCAGGCCGTCCAGGACGTCGTCCGGATCGTCCATTCCCTTCACCATCACGATCGGCTCCACGCGGCTCTTCTCCGAGTTGCGCCTCGCGTTCGCCACCTCGGACTTGGAGGGCATCTTCTCGATCCGCACCTCCGTGATGTCGACGGGTCCCAGCTTGAGCGAGAGGGGGACCCTCCCGTTCTCGGGGAACGGGAACACCTCGTCCACCAGGAACACCTCGCCGTCCTTGTACTGCGGCGCCTCGTCGTCGGCCCGGACCGGACCGGCGGCGAGAACCGCGAGCAGCACCCCTGCCATCGCACGCATGCGCTTCCTCCCGAAGCGGTGAGCCGCGGATGCTCCCACGGCCCCGTCGGGGACGGCAAGCGGAGTCTCGCCTGCGCGGCGCGGGTCCGCCGCCTCGAGAGCGCTCCGCTGCCGTGGGGCGAGGTCGGGCCGCGCGGGGTGCCCTGCGTCCGGCGACGCCGGGCGAGCACCCCGCGCACCGACCGGCGGCGCCTTACCTGGGCGTGTACTTGATGTAGTCGTACCGGGCGTAGAGCGGGCCCGAGTAGTTGAACCGGCCGAGCCACGCGTCGACGCCGGTGCCCGGCCAGAGGTTCACCATGATCTGCATGGGGTGGCTGGGCATGGGCGCGCCGTAGGGAGCGTTCATCCCCGTGTTGTTGACGCCCCACTTCCACTTGCCGTCCACGAACCAGTTGATCCAGCCGGGGCCCCACTCGATCGCGTACCTGTGGTACCCGGCGGCCGCGTCGAACCCCAGGTCGATCACCTTCTCGTGGCCGCCCACGCCGTTGACGTAGTAGTTGACCTGCATCTGCCAGGTGTTCTTCCCGAGGATCTCCACGTCGATCTCGTCCCAGGGGTTGCCGGTGTAGGTGAAGAAGGACGTGACCGTGCCGCTGCCGCGCGCGGCGATCATGTTGGTCTCGAAGGTGCCGTAGCCGAACGTCTCCCACGTCCTGTACTCGCCGCTCGTGTACGGCTTGCCGTGGCTCCACACGTTGTCGAGCTTGAGGGTGAGGGCCCCGCCGGAGTGGGTCGCGTGGTCCGGCTTCCAGCCGCAATTGAACATCCCGCCGTTGGTCCAGTCCGCCTTCTGCCAGACCGACGAGTTGAAGCCATCCATCGGCTCCCAGAGCGCCCAGGTGCGGGCCGCCGCGAGCTCGGCGCCGGCCTCCGCCCCGCTCCCGGGGTCCGCCTCCGGACCGCCGCAGGCGAGGAGGGTCGCGGCGGCGAGCGCGACGAGGGGACCGAATCGTGCCTTGTTCACGGGTTCCATGGTTGCCTCCAGCGCCGGCGGATCCCGGCCGGCGGCATCACCCGCCGGTCCCGCAGGCATGTGTTTGCGCGACAGCTTGATCCTGGTGCGGCGGGTCGGCGCTGGCTTGCCAATTCGTGGGCAATCTGTGGTGGGCGAGGGCCCGACACCGCACCAAGGGTGAATGTCGCCGAATGGCCAGGAGTATCGCCGGGGCGGAGGATCTTCCGCGATCGCCGGGCTTCACCGTCGGTTCAGGTGGTGGCGCCGTGCCCCACGGGCCGGTGACGCGCCGCCGGGGGAGACGGCGGCCAGGACGACCTTGCCGACCTCGGCCCAGCTCCGGTGGCCGCACCGCGGGCAGGGCGCCAGCGCGACCGCGCGCGCTGCGTCCACCCTGCTCTCGAGCGCGCCGTCGCTCACGGCGACGCGGTAGATCCGGAGCCCAGTCCCGCCGCGGTGGAGGAGGAGTCGAACGTGCGCCAGATCGTCGATCACCTCCGGGCGGTGGGCGACAAGGGCGGCGGCATCTGGTACCTCGACTCCCGGATGGCGAAGCGGGGAACGGAGTGACCCGCGCGCGGCCGCGCGCCGCCGCAGCGGAGCCGTGCATTCCGCGCGGGGACCGGCTACAACGGGCCCCTCTCGCGTGGCCCTCCCTTCCGCCGCCGAGCCGGGGCCCCGTGACCACCTTCGCCGAACTGCAGCTCTCCGAGAAGTCCCTCCACGCCCTCGCGCGCGCCGGGTTCGAGCTCCCCACGCCCATCCAGGCGCGCGCCATCCCGCCGGCGCTCGCGGGCCGCGACGTCATCGGCACCGCCGCCACCGGCACCGGCAAGACCGCCGCGTTCCTGCTCCCGATCCTCGAGCGGCTCTCCGGCAAGGCCGGGACCCGCGCCCTGGTCCTCGCGCCGACCCGCGAGCTCGCGCTCCAGATCGGCGAGGAGCTCGCGCGGTTCGGGCGCGGCCGGCACGTGCGCGGCGCGGTGGTCATCGGCGGCGTGGGCATGGGCGCCCAGGCGGCGGCGTTCAAGGACGGCCACGAGGTGATCGTCGCGACGCCGGGGCGGCTCGTGGATCACCTGCAGCAGGGGACCGCCCGGCTCGACAAGATCGAGATGCTGGTGCTCGACGAGGCCGACCGCATGCTCGACATGGGGTTCAAGCCCCAGCTCACGCGGATCCTCCAGAAGCTGCCCCGGGTCCGGCAGACGCTGCTCTTCTCCGCGACGACCGGCGGGGAGGTGGCGGAGTTCGCCGGCGCGCACCTGCGGGATCCCGTCCGCGTCGAGGTGGCGCGGAGCGGCACCACCGCCGCCCGCGCCGACCAGCGCGTCTTCCTCTGCGATCAGGAGGAGAAGCTGCCGCTGCTCCTGGCGCTGCTCGCCGAGGACGAGCTCTCGACCCTCGTCTTCACCCGCACCAAGCGCCGCGCCGATCGCGTCTTCAAGGGCGTGGGGCGGGCCGGGTACAAGGTCGCGCGCATCCACGCCGACCGCTCCCAGGGGCAGCGCCGGCAGGCGCTCGACGGCTTCAAGGAGGGGCAGTACCGCGTGCTGGTCGCCACCGACATCGCCGCGCGCGGCATCGACGTCGCCGACATCGGGCACGTCGTGATCTTCGATCTGCCGCACGTCCCCGAGGACTACGTGCACCGCGTCGGCCGGACGGCGCGCGCGGACGCGGCCGGCCGCGCCTCGACGTTCTGCGCGCCCGAGGAGGCCGGGCTCCTGCGCGCCGTCGAGCGGCTCACGCGCGTCGAGCTCCCGCGGGCGGAGGTCCCGCGCGAGAGCGCCGCGTTCCAGGCGGAGTGGTCC
>JAEYOU010000628.1 GCA_023411405.1 Pseudomonadota bacterium
CGAGAGCGCCGCCTTCACGCGCGGGTGCGCCTCGGTCGCCGGCGCCGTCGAGGGCTCGAACTCCGGCAAGTTCGGGGGCGCCTCGACGCGCGCGACCGGCACCTCGAGCCAGGCACGAAGCTGCGCGAGGGCGCCGTCGCGCGCCGCGCGGGCGCCGGCGAGGTCGTTCCGGACGCGCTCCAGCTCCAGCTCCACGCGCGGGACCTCGACGGGTCGCGCTTCCCCCGCCTCGACCCTCCGGACCACGAGCTGCGCGAGCCCGTCCGCCTGTCGCTCCGTGTCCTCGAGCGTCGCGGCCTCGGCCTGTGCGTACGCCGCGCGCACGTACAGGCCCCAGAGCTCGGCGAGCACCTCGGCCCGGAGGACCTGTGCCTCCGCCGCGGCCTCTGCGGCGCCGGCCCGCGCGGCTCGACCTCCGGGCCTCGCCGCGCGAGCCAGTCCAGCGGGATCGAGATCCCGACGCTCCATTCGTCTCCGCGGGCAGCGCCGTCCTCGCGCCCGCGCACGCGGCTCAGCTCCGCCTCGAGCTCCGGGTTGGGTGGCATCCCCGACTCGTCCACCGCCGCCTGCGCGGCGCGCGTGCGCGCCCGCGCGCTCGCGAGGCGCGGATCGCGATCCACCGAGGAGACCACGTCCGCCCAGCGGAGCTGGGCTCCAGGCGCAACTTCTGCCCCAACCTCTGCCCCCATGACCGGCAGGGGGAGGGCGAGCGCGATGGCGCACGCCACGACGACCTTCGACACAGGTGACTCCGATCCGAGAGGGTTCGTGCGCGTGCCCCCGGGGGACACGCGACGGCGTCCGGACGCGCGCGATCAGCGCCGTCCGCGCGACGGTCCCGGGATCAGGAGATCGGTGGTCGGAAGGGCCGCGCGAGGTCGCCCGCGGCGAGCAGGTCGACCGCCCGGGCGTTGCGCGCAGGCACCGCAGCGGGCTCCGGCCGCGTGACGCTCTCGCCGCTCGCGGCGAGCTGCTGCGCGCAGCAGCAGGAGCACGCACAGGCGTCCCCGCAGTCGTGGGGCGCCTGCGGGCAGCGCTCCTCCGTGAGCTCCTCGCCCTGCACGACCGCGCCTGCGCTCGCCTCGCAGCTGCGCTCGGCGAGCCGGGCGAAGGCCGGATCGGCACCGAGGACGAGCGAGAGGACGAGGAGCCAGCGCACGGGGGCGGCATCTTAGCCGCGGTCGCGCGCCGCCAGCAACCGCGTCCCGGTGAGCGACCGCTTGCGCCGCGCGGACCCGTCGGGGTCCTCCACGGGCGCGGCCGTGTTCGGCTGGAAACGCACGCTGACCGCCCTTATGTCGCGCCTGCTCGCATGCCCGCCCGCAAGATCTCGAAGGTCCTCATCGCCAACCGCGGCGAGATCGCCGTCCGGATCATCCGCACCTGCCGGGAGATGGGGATCGCGACGGTCGCGATCTACTCGGACGCGGACCGCGGATCGTTCCACGTCCGGAACGCGGACCAGGCGGTCCACGTCGGCCCGGCACCGACACGGCTCAGCTATCTCGACGCCGGCCGCATCCTCGACGCCGCCCGCGCGACCGGCGCGGACGCGATTCACCCCGGGTACGGCTTCCTCTCGGAGAAGGCCGAGTTCGCGCGCGCCGTGGAGGACGCGGGGCTCGTGTTCGTCGGGCCGCGGCCGGAGTCGATGGAGGCGATGGGCGTCAAGACCACCGCCCGGAAGAACATGGCCGCGGCGGGGGTGCCGACCGTACCCGGCGCGCCGGCGCCGATCGCAGCCCTCGACGAGGCGCGGGCGCTCGCCGATCGGATCGGCTGGCCGGTGATGATCAAGGCGGCCGCGGGCGGCGGCGGCAAGGGGATGAAGCGCTGCGATCGTGCGGCCGACTTCGCGCCGATGTGGGAGTCGGCGCAGCGCGAGGCGGCGAGCGCGTTCGGCGACGACCGGCTCTACCTCGAGAAGTTCCTCGACCAGCCGCGCCACGTGGAGATCCAGGTGTTCGCCGACGAGCACGGGAACACGATCTGGCTCGGCGAGCGGGAGTGCTCGGTGCAGCGCCGGCAGCAGAAGGTGATCGAGGAGAGCCCGAGCTGCATCTTGGACGCGCGCATGCGCGCCGCCATGGGCGAGGTGGCGGTGCGGGCGGCGCGCGCGGTCGGCTACCGCGGCGCGGGCACGGTCGAGTTCCTCGTGGACGCGGGGCGGAGCTTCTACTTCCTGGAGATGAACACGCGGCTCCAGGTGGAGCACCCGGTGACCGAGATGGTCACCGGCCTCGACCTCGTGCGGCTGCAGCTCGAGGTGGCGCAGGGCGAGCGCGTCCCCGCGCAGGAGCAGCTCGTCCGCCGCGGCCACGCGATCGAGGCGCGCGTCTACGCCGAGGATCCGGCGCGGGGCTTCATGCCCTGCCCCGGGAAGATCACCTACCTCCGCGTGCCCGCCGGCCCCGGCGTCCGCGACGACTCCGGCGTCTACAGCGGGTGGGTGGTGCCGCAGTACTACGACCCCATGCTCTCGAAGCTCGTCGCCTGGGCGCCGACGCGCGACCAGGCCATCGCGCGCCTCCTCCGCGCGCTCGACGAGTACACGGTCCACGGCATCACCACCAACCTCCCGTACCTCGCCGCGGTGCTCCGCCACCCGGCGTTCCGCTCGGGCGAGTACGACACCACGTTCTGCGCGCGGCACGCCGGCGAGCTCGTCCGCGCGCCCGACCCGGCGCTCGAGGACGTCGGCCTCATCGCCGCGGCCGTCGCCGCGCACCGGCGCGACGCCGAGCAGGCCGAGGCCTTCGCCACGCGGGCTGGTGCGGCGGGGGCGGGCACGTCGGGCTGGCTCCGCCAGGGACGCGCGCGGGCGCTCCGGGGAGGCCCGCGGTGAGCCGCCCGAGCGCGTACGTCGCCCTCCTCGACGGGGGCAGCCGGGAGCGCAAGGTCGAGGTCCGGCCGATCGCGCCCGGGATCTACGAGGTCCGGATCGGCGACCGGGTCCACCGGGTCGACGCGTGGCGGCACGATCACGGGACGCTCTCGCTCCTCGTCGACGGCGTGAGCTGGAGCGCCACGCTCGACGAGCGCGACCCCGCGGTCCACGTGCGGGTGAAGGACTCCGTCTTCCCGATCGAGATCCTCGACGAGCGGCGGCTCCGGCTGCGGCGGGCGGCGGGCGCCTTCACGCTCGAGGGAAAGCAGACCGTCTTCGCGCCGATGCCGGGCAAGGTGGTGAAGATCCTCGCCCCGCTGGGCGCGGAGGTCGCCGAGGGCCAGCCGCTCCTCGTCATCGAGGCGATGAAGATGGAGAACGAGCTCCGGAGCCCGCGCGCGGGCAAGGTGGTCGAGCTGCTCGTCTCGGAGGGGCAGACCGTGGAGGGGAACGCGCGGCTGTGTGCGGTGGAGTAGTCGGAGGGCCCCACCCGAAGCCGGAGGCCCGAGGCCCCGTCGGCGCGCACCTGGCCCTGCATGCTACTCTGGCCCCAGTGCCCGACGATCCCCGCCCGCCCGGTGGTCCTCCGCGCCCGCGCCCCCCGGCAGCGATGCCCCCGCCGCGGCTGGAGCGCGTCCAGCCGGCCGGCGCCGTACGTCCGGCGGCCCCCGTCGCGCCGGCGCCTCCTTCGATCTCGCCCGCCCCCGCGG
>JAEYOU010000005.1 GCA_023411405.1 Pseudomonadota bacterium
CCGCCGCCCTGCTGCAGGCGGCGTACGGCGACCTGGCCTCCTGAACCCTACGGCGCTGGCACGAACGCGAAGCTCGACAGGCGGAGCGAGGCCGCCCCGCCGGTCGTGCCGCCGCCGATCGCGCGGAGGTAGACCTCGTGCGCGCCGCTCCCGGCGAGCGGACAGGTCACGGTCGTCCAGACGTCGGCGCCGCCGGTGTCGGGCACGCCGCACGTCGCGACGCGGGTGCCGCCCGCGAGCGGATCGAGCCACACCTCGAGCGCCGCGCCGGTCGCGCTGGCGACGGTCAGCTCGATGGCGCCGGCGGTGACGCCCGCGCGGCCGAGGTCCATGCTCCCGTAGAGCGCCCAGCTCCCCTCGGGCATCGAGAGCACCTGACCGTTCGCGTCGCTCGTCGCGAGGCTGGTCCCGTTCTGCTGGTCCGTCTCCCGGCCGGGCGTGGCGGAGAAGCCGTCACGGTACGTGAAGAAGTCGAAGTCCGCGGCCTGGTTGCTCGCGAAGAGGCCCGCCTGGAGGCCGACCCAGCCGTCGCCCATGGACGACTCCGCGTCGAGCGTGGCGACGTCGATCTCCCGGCCGACCTGCGTCCAGCTGATCCCGTCGGCGCTGTACCACCCGGTGGCGCGGTGGTCGGTCTTCTCGATCTTGAGCCACACCGGGCCGGCCGGCGCCCGCGCGAGGGCGCCGGTGGTCGGGATCGGCACGGCCCCGAACGCGAACTCGCCGAACCCGAAGCGGATCCGCTCGGCGCCGTTCAGCCACGTCTTCACGAGCGAGAGCTCCATGCTCTTCGGGTTGGTCCAGGCCTCCATCCGGCTGAGCTGCTCGCGGGGAACGACGTTGCCCAGCCGGAGCCCGGCCACGTCGGCGGCGCTCGTGGCCGCGAAGTCGACTCGCGCGACCATCGCGTGCGTGTGCAGCGCCTCCCGCTGGACCACGTGGACCGTCTTGCCGGACGGCGGCGAGACCCGCAGCCACCCCGGCCGCGCCGTGAGCGAGGTCCGCTCGGCGGGCATGAAGCCCATGAAGGTCCAGCCGGTACGGAGCGTCGCCCCGTCGAAGTCGTCGGCGAACGGCAGGAGGAAGGGCACGCCGCTCGGCTCCAGCGCGGGCGCGGGCTGCGGGGACCAGCTCCCGTTGAAGACCGGCCGCTCTCCCGCGACGTCCGGCTCCCAGGTGACCTGGTGCAGCAGGCTCTGCCGCGCCAGCCCCTCCCACTCGCCGCACTCGTACGAGTGCGAGAACGCCCACCAGGTCCCGTCGGAGATCCGGAACGGCGCCGTGGAGTGCTGCGCGCCCGTGAACGGCGCGTCCCCGACGAGCACCAGGCCGAGCGGGGTCCAGTCGGCCTGGTCGCTGCTCAGCGTCGAGGCGCGCCAGGCGTACTGCTGGCCGCCGCAGCCGGTGTGCGAGGAGACGAAGTAGTAGTAGTACCCGTCCTTCTTCATCAGGGTCGGCCCCTCGGCCCAGTTGGCCGTGACCTCGTTGAGGCCGCACCCGCCGTTGGTCGTGACGTCGTTCACCCAGCTCAGGTCGATCTCGCTGCCCTCGACCAGCAGGCCGGTCACGGGATCGATCTCGACGAGCAGGTTCATGCCGAAGTTGTTCGCGCCCTCGTCGGGCGCGAGCCCGTTCCAGCTGCACTGGGCGGCCTTCTGCACCAGGTACGTCGTGCCGTCGTCGTCGACGAACACCGAGTTGTCGTAGCCGTTCCCGCGGTGGAAGACGTGCGAGGAGCCCGGGGGCGTGTAGGGGAGCGAGTTGAGCTGCACCGGCTCGCTCCACGGCCCCTCGAGGCTCGAGGCCTCGGCGAACCACTGGCCGAAGCTGACCGCGAAGTAGACGCGGTAGGTGTCCGCGTCGGGCTTCGTGATGAAGCCGCCCCACGTCCCGCCGCCCGCGATCGTCGACTCGAGCCCGGCCCACGCGGGGGAGACCACGCGGGAGATCCGCTCCCAGTGGATGAGATCGGTGGAGCGCTGGATCTCGACGTACGGCGACATCCCGAACGCGGAGCCGGTGAGGTAGAAGACGCCGTCCTCGACGAAGATGTTCTGGTCGGGGTGATCGCCCGGCAGGACGGGGTTGTCGTAGGTCGCGATGGGCGCCGTCCACGCGACGTCCTCTCCGCCCTCGAAGCGCGCGGACACGGTCCGGGTCCCGTCGATGCGCAGCTCGACGGTCGCCGCCGTCCCGGTGACCGCGCCCGTCCAGCCCGCGAACGTCGCGCCCGTCGCCGGGGTCGCCGTCACCGTGACCGTCTCGCCCTCCTCGAACGTGTACGCGCCGGGCGCCGGGTCCGTCGTGCCGTTCCCGCTCGCGTGGATGACGAGGACGGGCGGGCCGCCACCGCCACCGCCGCCACCGCCACCACCGCCTCCATCGCCCGCGCTGCCGCCACATCCGACCATGAGCGCCGCCACCACCGCGACCGTCCAGTTCCATGCGCGCATCTGTGTCTCCTCCGGTTCGGGGCTGCGGGCTAGCGCTGCGCGATCTCGAGGTCCACGCCTTCGCCGTTCGCGCGGTAGATCCCCAGGGACTCGACCGTGGTGGACGCGTCGATCGGGATGTCGAGCGGCGTCTGGGTGCCGTTCGTGACCCTGAGGTTCCTGACGTAGAACTCGACCAGCGCGGCATCGGCTTCCGTGCTGTACGCGATCCGGAACTTGTTCGCGTCAGGGTTGAGGGGCGTGTCGCTGGTGGGGGACGGATAGGCGCGATTGGCCTTCGTGAGCTCGTAGGTCAACGTCTGCCAGGTGTCGTACTCGATCGCGTACTTGTCGAAGTACATCGGCTTGTAGGAGGTGTCGTCCGGGTACTGCGTCTGGATGGCCCGGGGCGCCGTCGAGGTGCTGGGGACGTAGAGGTCGAAGCTCGCCGTGTAGTCCTCGGTCGTGAAGTCCGTCGGACCGGTCATGTTGAACTGGATGTTGACCGAGGTCTCGCCGTAGTTCGTGTCGGTCGTCCCCGTCACCTTGAGCGCGTACGCCGATCCTGCGGGGGTGGTGATCGTGTATCTGGCCGAGGCGATGCTGGAGTCCGCCATGCCGGGCATGACCGAGACGGCCTTGATCCTGTACTGGTTCGAGGCGCCGGGGGCCGCGGTGCGCGCGAGCGTGAAGGGGCCGAGGTACTGGCGCGAGGCGGTCGTGGGGTCGGCCGGCTCGGCGCCGTTGCTGGTCAGCTCGTAGTAGATGTCGGCGCCGGCCGTGGTCGTCGAGAAGGACACCTCGACGGAGTCGGTGAAGTTGCCGGCGGCGGGGGTGAACACCGGCGCCGCGGCCCGCTCACCCGAGTCGCCGCCACCGCACGCACCGATCGAGAGCGCGAGGCCGACGAGGGCGAGGCGGGCGAACCTTCCGCGAGATGACGCTTCCATGTCGTTCCTCCGACCGTTGTTACGCCGCTCCTGCGAAGCCGAGGGGGCGAAGTCGACCGCGTGATCTGAATCGAGGAAATACGTTACTCCTGCGCGAGGAACGGCGTCACGTCGTTCCGGCGCTCGAGGTGGCTCCTCGCGCGCGCACACATCGGCGCCGGAGGTGAGTCCGATGACTGGACTCGCGAGTCGGCGGCGAGCTCTGTCCCGGTCCCGCGAGCCCAGGGGGCCCCGGACGGCGGTCGCCGGGGCGAAGGCTCTCCTGCCGGCCCGGTTGGGGATGAACCCCCGCCGTGAACGCGCCGGGGCCCGGCACCTCCGCCCGCGAGCTCGTTCCTCTGCCGTCGAGTTGGACCCGCGCCCCGAGTGCGTTAGCCTCCAGCGGTGCGCTGCCCTCGCTGCCAGAAGGATTCGGCGGAAGGCTCCGTCTTCTGCCGGGGTTGCGGGGCCCCCCTGACGCTCCGTCCCGAGCCGACCGCCGCCCAGCTCGACGCCACGATCGACCTCGATCGCCGCGCGCCGGATGGCCAGCCGCCGCCGCTCGCGGGCCCGCCCCGCGCCGCGCAGCCGGCGGCCGCGCTTCCCCGGCCTCCCCAGCGC
>JAEYOU010000470.1 GCA_023411405.1 Pseudomonadota bacterium
GTGGAGTCCACGCCCTTGCCGCCGCCGGCGGCCCCGGCGACGGCGAGGATCTCGGAGGCGTTCCCGCGCACGATCGCCGGCCCGTGCTGGAGCAGCTCGGCGACCACCGCGGTCCGCCAGGGCAGGGCCCCCGCGCCGACCGGATCGAGCACCCACGGCTTGCCGGCCTCCCGGGCGGCGGCGGCCGCGAGGCGCATCGCCTGGGCGTCGGGCTGGGTCAGGGTCCCGACGTTCACGAGGAGCGCGTGCGCGATCCCGGCGAAGCCGGGCGCCTCCTCGGGCGCGATCACCATCGCGGGCGAGGCGCCGACCGCGAGGAGCGCGTTGGCGGTGAAGTTGTCGGCGACGAGGTTGGTGATGCAGTGGGTGAGGGGGGCGGCGCGGCGGAGCGCGGAGAGATCCGCGGCCACCTCCGCGTGGGGCCAGGCCCGCTCGATCGGTCGTTCGGTCGTCATCGGGGATTCCTACTCCGCCTCGCTCAGACCCGCCGCATCCTCTGGCGGAGCTCCAGGACGATCTCGCCCTCCTTGAACACGCGCACGGCGCCGGTCGTCTGCGAGACGGTGACCGCGATCGCCTTGGACTCGGCGCTGATCGACGCCGCCGCGCTGTGCCGCGCGCCGAGGCCCATCGGCAGCTTCACCTCGCGCGAGCTGGAGAGGAGGTACCGGCCGGCGGCGAGGACGACGCCGTCCTCGCGGATGATGAACGCGCCGTCGAGCGCCGAGAACGTCTTCACGGCCTCGCGGATCGGCGGGTCGAGCGCGTTGCGCTCGGCCTCGCTGATCCCCTGGAACGGGTTGAGGATGAGCTGCCGACTCTTCTCCATCACGGCGGTGGAGTCGCCGATGACGATGATGGTGCCGACCGCGTGCCCCTCGTAGCCCTCGGCGCCGATCTCCATGCACGTGTGGATGAGGCTCTCGACCACCTGCGACGAGAACTCGGGCGGGAGCCCGAGCGTGTCCACCCGGAGCTTCTCCTCGGGATCCTCCGAGCCGATCTCCACCTTCACGAGGGTGTCCATCACCTTGTCGTCGCCCGGGCCGGCGAGCGCCAGCACGGTGTCCCCGTCCTTGAGCAGGCCGGAGGACTGGGCGGCGACCACCGCGACCTTGATCTTCTCCACCCGCGTGTAGTCGTAGGGAGGGATGAGCACGGTCGTGTACTTCTTCGCCTTGAGCTGGTTGGCGTGCCCCTCGTCCGTCACGGCGTAGACCAGCTTTCGCTTCGCGGGGCGGCCGCGGAGCTCCGTGGGCGTGAGCGGGTGATCGGACACGTAGAGGAGGCGGTCCACGTCGGAGCGCGACATGAGCGCGAGGGCGACGCGAAGGAACTCCTTGTCGAACTTGCCGTCCGCCATGGGGCCGAGGATCGTTCCGGCGCACGAGATAGGCAAGGAAACCCTCCCCGCGCACCAGGGCTCCGAGGAGCCCACCGCGGCGCCTGCGACACCTTGACTTGTCCGTCCCCGCCGTTTAGGTTCACCGCCTTCTTTTTCGCCCCCATGCAGGGGTGAAAGGCGAGGAGACCCTTGAACAAGAAGGATCTCAAGCGGTTCAAGACCATCCTGGAAGAGCAGAAGCGGCAGATCCTCGTTCAGGCGAAGAAGACCCTGACCGAGGAGGCCAGCTTCGACACCGACGACCTCCCGGACGAGATCGACCTCGCCTCCAGCGAGTACACGCAGTCGATGATCTTCCGCCTCCGCGACCGCGAGAAGTTCCTCCTCGCCAAGATCGACAAGGCCCTCGTCCGCATCGAGAACGGGTCCTTCGGCATCTGCGAGAAGTGCGAGGAAGAGATCTCGCTGAAGCGCCTCGAGGCGCGCCCGGTCACCACCCTCTGCATCCGCTGCAAGGAAGAGCAGGAGCAGAAGGAGAAGAGCTTCGGCTGATCAGCTCTCGAGCTTGAGGAGCTGCGTCCCGATGAGCAGGTGATCCCCGGGCGCGAGCTGGGTCGGGCCGGCGATCCGGCGGAACGTCCCGTTCGAGCTCCCGAGATCGGTGAGCGTCGCGGTGTCCCCCCGGAGCTCGATCCGCGCGTGGCGCGCGGAGACGTACCGGTCCGCGGGGAAGACGAGGTCACCCGCCTCGCGGCCGATGACGTTCTCTCCGTCGTGGAGCGGGTGGATCTCGCCGAGGCCGCCACCCTCGAGGAGCTGCACGAGCCGGAGCCGGCAGCCGGGATCCGGCGGGCCCCATGCGCGCGCCTCGCCGTCGCCGGACGCAGCGGCCGCGGGGCGCGGCAGCGGCTCGAGGCGGAGGAGCTGCCGGCCGAGCCGGAACTCCTCGCCGGCGGCGAGCGGCTGCGGTCCCTTGATGCGCACGTACGTGCCGTTCACGCTCCCCAGGTCCTCGACCGTCACGCGCTCACCCGCCACGGTGAGCGAGGCGTGCCGGGGGGAGACGGTCGCGTCGTCGGCGAGGCGGACGTCTCCCTCGGTCCGCCCGCAGACGCAGGCGGGTGCGTGCAGCGGGTACGAGGGACCTGGGGCGCCGTCGGTC
>JAEYOU010000127.1 GCA_023411405.1 Pseudomonadota bacterium
GCGCCGCACTACGTGCAGGTCGACGTGGGGGACGACGACGCGCCGGCCCGGCTCGTGGACGCCGTCGCGGCCCGGTTCGGCCGGCTCGACGTGCTGGTCAACAACGCCGGCGTCGCGCCGAAGGAGCGCCGCGATCTGCTGGACGCGACGCCGGAGAGCTTCGACCGGGTGCTCCGGGTGAACCTCCGCGGCCCCTACTTCCTCACGCAGGCGGCGGCCCGGTACATGCTGCGCGCGCCTGCGCCGGCAGGGCCGGCGCGGTGCATCGTCTTCGTGGGCTCCATCTCCGCGACGGTCGCCTCGACGAACCGGGGCGAGTACTGCATCTCCAAGGCGGGGGTGGGGATGGCGAGCCTGCTCTGGGCGACGCGCCTGGCGGCGGAGGGCATCTCCGTCTTCGAGGTCCGGCCGGGGATCATCCGCACCGACATGTCCGCCGGCGCCGCAGAGAAGTACGACCCGCTGATCGAGGGCGGTCTGACGGTGCAGCGGCGCTGGGGGACGCCCGACGACGTCGGCCGCGCGGTCGCGATGCTCGCACGCGGCGACCTCCCGTACTCGACGGGGCAGGTGGTGATGGTGGACGGCGGGCTGACGGTGCAGCGGCTCTGATCCTGGGCGCCGCGCGGCGCGCTGCTGCGGCCGCGTGCGCGGAGCCGGGCGGCAGGTGCCCGGGGACGCGGTAAAAGGTCGCTTGCCGCGGCCGGCGACGAGCCCAGCGCCGTGGCCTGCCAGGGGCCGCGCGGCACGAAGGCCTCGCTTTCGTGGGAGGATCTTCCTAGACTCCCCGACCCACTCGAGTACGGCCGGTCCCCGGGGCGCTCCCCCGGGCCCACCGCTCGGAGAGACCCGGATGTCCGCGATCCAGCTCTACGACACCACCCTCCGTGACGGCACGCAGCGTGAAGGGATCTCGCTCTCGGTCGAGGACAAGCTCCGCATCGCGCGGCGCCTCGACGAGCTCGGGATGGCCTTCATCGAGGGCGGCTGGCCGGGCTCGAACCCGAAGGACGCGGAGTTCTTCGAGCGAGCCCGCGACCTGCCCTGGAAGCACGCGCAGGTGGCGGCGTTCGGCGCCACCTGCCGCGCCGGTGGCGCCCCCGAGGACGACGGCAACATCCAGGCGCTGCTCGCCTCGCGCGCGCCGGTCTGCACCGTCGTCGGCAAGACGTGGACCCTCCACGTCAGCGAGGTGCTCCGCACCACGCTCGACGAGAACCTCCGCATCGTCGAGAAGAGCCTCGCGTTCCTGCGCGCGCAGGGCCGGCGGGTGATCTACGACGCCGAGCACTTCTTCGACGGGTACCGGGCGGATCCGGCGTACGCGCTCGAGACCCTCCGGGCCGCGGTGCGCGGCGGCGCCGAGACGCTCGTCCTGTGCGACACCAACGGCGGCTCGCTGCCGTGGCAGGTGGGCGAGGTGGTCGCGGCCGTCCGGAAGGAGCTCGGACACCCGCTCGGCGTCCACGCGCACGACGACGCCGGCTGCGCCGTGGCCAACTCCCTGGCCGCGGTGCGCGAGGGCGCGTCCCAGGTCCAGGGGACGGTGAACGGGTACGGCGAGCGGTGCGGGAACGCGAACCTGTGCACGATCGCGGCGGGGCTCGAGCTCAAGCTCGGGAAGCGGTGCCTGCCGGACGGGAAGCTCCGGACGCTGACCGAGCTCTCCCACTTCGTCGCCGAGGTCGCGAACCTCGCGCCCGACGAGCACCTGCCGTACGTCGGGAAGTCGGCGTTCGCGCACAAGGGTGGCATCCACGTCGCGGCGATGCGGCGCAACGAGACCTCGTACCAGCACGTCGATCCCGCGCTCGTCGGCAACCAGATGCGGGTGGTGGTGAGCGAGCTCTCGGGGCGCGGGAACCTCCTGAGCAAGGCGGAGGAGTTCGGGCTCGATCCGAAGAGCACCGACGCGCTGCAGGTGCTCGAGGAGATCAAGGAGCTCGAGGCCAAGGGGTTCTCGTTCGAGGCGGCGGACGCGTCGGTGGCGATGCTCATGAAGCGCCGGGATCCGCGCTACGCGGCGCCGTTCGAGCTCATCGACTTCCTCGTCAACGTGGAGCACCGGACGGGCCGCGGGATCTTCGCCGAGGCGATGGTGAAGGTGCGGGTGGACGGGGAGGTGCTGCACACGGCCGCCGAGGGCGACGGCCCGGTGAACGCCCTCGACGCCGCGCTCCGGAAGGCGCTCGTGCCGCGCTACCCGGAGGTCGGCGCGCTGCAGCTCGTGGACTACAAGGTCCGCATCCTCGACGGCCCGGAGGGCACGGCCGCGGTGACGCGGGTCCTCGTGGACACGCAGCGCGGCGGCGAGCGGTGGAGCACCGTGGGCGCGAGCACGAACATCATCGAGGCGAGCTGGCGGGCGCTCGTCGATTCCATCGAGTACGGACTGACCGTGAAGGCAGGGAGGAGCGACTCTTGAAGGCGAGCATCGTGGTGCTGGGGGGCGACGGGATCGGGCCGGAGGTGACGGCCGAGGCGGTGCGGGTGCTGGAGGCGGTGGCGAGGAAGGGCGGCCACGAGCTCCGGTTCACCCAGCACCTCATGGGCGGCTGCTCCATCGACCGGCACGGCGCCGCGCTCACGGACGAGGTGCTCGCCGCGTGCAAGGCGTCGGACGCGGTGCTCCTCGGGGCCGTGGGCGGGCCGAAGTGGGACGACCCGACCGCGAAGGAGCGCCCGGAGAAGGGGCTCCTCGGGCTCCGCAAGGGCCTCGGCGTCTTCGCGAACCTGCGCCCGGTGAAGGTCCACCCGCGGCTCGTCGAGGCCTCGCCGGTGAAGCCGGATCGGCTCGCGGGCGTGGACATCCTCGTCATCCGCGAGCTCACCGGCGGCCTCTACTTCGGCGCCAAGGGCCGCGACCAGAAGGACGGCCACGAGCGCGCCTACGACACGCTCGAGTACCTCGACTTCGAGGTGGAGCGGGTGGTGAAGCTCGCGTTCGAGCTCGCGGCGGGCCGCAAGAAGAGGGTCACGAGCGTCGACAAGGCGAACGTGCTCGAGTCGTCGCGCCTCTGGCGCCAGACGGCGACCGCGATCGGCAAGGCGAACCCGGCGATCGCCCTCGACCACATGCTCGTGGACACGGCCGCGATGCGGCTCGTGACGAGCCCGGCCACGCTCGACGTGGTCGTGACCGAGAACATGTTCGGCGACATCCTCACCGACGAGGCCTCGGTGCTCGCGGGCTCGATGGGCATGCTGCCGTCGGCGTCCATCGGCTCGTCGGGTCCGGGACTCTACGAGCCGATCCACGGCTCGGCGCCCGACATCGCGGGGAAGGGGATCGCGAACCCGGTCGGCACGATCCTCTCGGCCGCGATGCTGCTCCGGCACTCGCTCAAGCTCGAGCAGGAGGCGCGCTGGATCGAAGAGGCCGTCGACGCGGCGATCGAGGCCGGCGCCCGGACCGCGGATCTCGGCGGGAAGCTCTCGACGCGGCAGATGGCGGACGAGGTCCTGAAGCGGCTGGGGTAGTCGAGGGTCCCTTCACCCTTCCGCTCACCCTGAGCGTAGCGGGTGGCCGGCTTCGGAGTTCGCGTCGAATCGCGAGCGATACCTCCCTGACCGCACCGTCATTGGGTACGCGCCGGGTCCCATGGCTCACGGCCCCGCGTACGCCCCCACGCCACCGGGCGCGTCGCCGTCGGGGAGGAACGCGAAGTAGACGATCCGCGGGCTCGCCCACCGGTCGAGCTGGATCGACTCGACGACGTGGTCCGCGAACGCCGGGCGGCCCGAGGCGTCCACCGGCTCGAACGCGCCGTTCCGCAGGCGCGTGACGCCGCCGGCGGCGAGGCCGATCCAGAGCGACTGATCGAGCGGATCGCAGGCCACCGCGGACACGCCGCGCCCCGGGCCCGGCACGCTCAGGTGCGACACCGACCCGTCCGTCGCGATCCGGGCGAGGCCGAACCGCGTCGAGCCCACCCAGAGCGTCCCGTCGGCGCAGTGGGACATCGAGTGGACGAGATCGTTGGCGGTCGAGAGATCCTCCTCCGACGGGTCCTCCCAGAGATCGAGCGCCCGCCCCAGCCACCACTGATCGCCCGAGAGGTCCGGGCCGTAGCCCGCGAGGAAGGTCGTCCGGATCTGGTTCGAGGCCCACGGCCGGCCGCTCCGCGGGTCGATCGACATCGCCGTGCACTCCGGGTTCACGAACCACTCCGGGTGCAGCGGCGTGTTCATCGACGGGTGCAGGTGCTCCCAGACGTCCTTCATGTCCGCGTACAGCGGGCCCCAGCCGGCGGTGCGGTCGCGGTAGCCCCGCGCCGCGGCGTTCGCGAGGAGGACCGCGAACGTGCCGTGCTCGCCGCACATCCACGCGTCGCCGTACATGCCGCTCGCCGGATCGTGGTTCACGACGATCCGGTTCACCTTGTGGAACAGGCGCCGCCCCGCGTTCCAGAAGTACTCGTCCGGATCGCAGGTGTCGCCGCGCTCCTCGCCCCCGTGGCCGCAGATCGTGTGCGGCGGCGAGCCGATGTCCACGTGCCGGACCCGCGAGAGCGTCCCCGCCTCGGCGTCGAAGGAGACGACGTCCGCGCCGCCGGTCGCGAGCACCCAGTCCCAGCCCGGCAGGGCGACCTCGTTCGTGAACCCCTCGAACCCGATGATCGCCTGCCCGGGCGCCATGCCCGCGACCGAGAGGATGTTGCACTGCCAGGACGGCCTGGTCGGGACGGGGAGGTGGACCTCCGCGCGGTCGTTGCAGTTGACCGTGAGCCCGGCGCTGGAGGAGTCGAAGCGGAGGAAGGTCGAGTCCGTCCGGCGCTTCACGTGGAGCGCCTCACCGGCCGCCACGTAGACGTTGCCCGCCTCGTCGGCGGAGACGTCGCGGATCGCGGGGGAGAGCCCCTGCGGCGTCCCGTAGTAGGTCCAGTCCCCGACGACGACGGGGTCCGTGTCGGGCGGGGGTGGTGGGGGAGGGGGAGGGGGAGGCTCGATCACGCCGCCGGACGTGCTCGTCGAGCTGCCGCCGCACGCCGCGCTGGTCAGGAGCAAGAACGCCGTCAGCAGGCCTCTCCGCATCCCCATGTCCGTCCTCCGCCGAAGCCCGAAGCCCGAAGTCCTCACCCCGCCGACCGGTGGCCGTCGCGATGCGGGTACATCCGGCCGTACGTCCCGCCGGGCCGGGCGTCGTTCAGGATGCCGCCCTGGATCGGCACGCCGCTGCGCTCGAACAGCTCCAGCGCGTCCGCGATCTCCTCCACCGGGTGCTGGCGTGCCCGCAGGACGAGCAGGTTGACGTTCGCCGCGCGCCCGACGAGCAGCGCGTCGGTGACGGCCAGGATGGGCGGCGTGTCCACGAGCACGACGTCGTAGCGGCTCGCGGCGGCCGCGAGCACCTCCGCGAGCTTCGGTCGTGCGAGGAGCTCGGCGGGGCTGTCGGGCGCGACCCCGCGCGGCAGCAGGTCGAGGCCGGGCGTACCGGTGCTCCTGACCGCGGTCTCGAGCGTGGCCGCCCCCGCGAGGACCTCGGCGAGCCCCGGCCCCTGCTCGGCCGAGAAGTAGCGGTGCAGCTGCCCCTGGCGCTGGTCGGCGTCCACGAGGAGCACGCGCTGGCCGGCGGCGGCCATGAGGTGGGAGAGGTTCGCGCAGACGAAGCTCTTCCCGACGCCCGCGGAGGGCGAGCTCACCGCGACGACCTTCCCGCGCGCCTTGATCGCGAAGCCGAGCGCGGTGCGCAGGGTGCGGAGGAGCTCGGTCGCCGGATCGTCCGGCGACGCCAGGGCCAGCGGGACGCGCGCGCCTCTGCCCGCGCTCCGCTGCAGGCTCACCTCGCGCGCGCTGTGCGGGACGGTGACGTAGACCGGGAGGCCGGTGCCGTCCTCGATCGTGCGGGGGTCCTCGGCGTTCGGGTCGAGCCCGCGCCGCGCGAGCGCGGCGGCGAGCCCACCCGCGAGGCCGAGCACCAGGCCCAGGCCCAGCGCGAGCGCGGGCTTGGGCCGGACGGGCCGGTACGGGGCGACCGCAGGATCCACCAGCCGGACGCTGCCGTTGCGCGCCGACTTCGCGATCTGGAGCTCCTGGGACTTCTCGAGGAGGGTGAGGTAGAGCTCCGCCGCGACGTCCACGCTGCGCGAGAGCTGGGTCGAGCCGAGCTGGAGGCGGGGGAGGGTCTTGCGACTCGTCCTGCGCGCGTCGCGCTGCTCGATGGCCGTCGCGATCTGGCGATCCAGGTCGCGCACCTCCGGGAAGTCCTCGCTGTAGCGCTGGGCCAGGCGCGCCCGGGTGACCTGCAGCTCGGTGATCGCCCGGTCCAGATCGGCGTCGCGGTCCACCGCGGCGCGCGCCTCGAAGGGCAGGTCCACGGTCCCGCGCTTCTCCCGGTAGCTCGTGAGCGCGGCCTCGGCCTTCTCGAGGCGGGACTTGAGCGCCGGGAGCTGGGTCTCGAGGAACGCGAGCATCCGCGCCGCCTCACCCTGGCTCCGCTCGACGTTCTGCTCGAGGTACACGGCGCAGAGCGCCGAGACCACGTCGGCCGCCCTGCGGGCGTCCCCGGCCTCGTAGGAGACGGTGAGGATCCCCGTGCCGGCGCCCCGCTCCGCGACGGTGAGCCTCGCGAGGAGGTCGTCGATCACCTGCGCCGGCGCGTGCTTCACCAGCGTGAACTCGGTGCCCGGGCGGGCGGAGAGCGCCTCGACCATGACCTCGACCCCGGCCGCGCCCCTCCCGTCCGAGGAGGGCAGGCCGGTCGCGCCCTCGACGAGCGGCTCGCCGGCCGGCCCGACGAGGCGGTAGCGCCCCTCCTCGAGGGCGACGAGCGTCAGCGGCTGCTCGACGAGCCGCTCGGGCACGCGGAGCCACCGGAGCTGGATGCGCTCGCCGCCCCAGGCG
>JAEYOU010000203.1 GCA_023411405.1 Pseudomonadota bacterium
CGCTCGCCCTCGCCGCGGTCGCGCTGCTGGAGCGCTCGCCCAACCGCCTCTGGCTGCTCGCCGCGTACGGCGACGCCGCGGAGCTCGTGCCCGAGCGCGGGGAGGAGCTCCGGGCGCGGGCCGGCGAGCTCCGGCGGGCGCTCGGGGTGGCGGGGCTCTCGTGAGCGGCCGCACTCGCTCCACCCAGCTCTGCTCAGCCTTGCCGAAGCACGAGCGTCGGGTCCCGCGCTTGCTCGGCCTTCGACGAGCTCAGGCCGAGCGGTGCACTCTCGTCCGCTCGTGCTGAGCCTGTCGAAGCACGAGCGTCGGGTCCCGAGCTTGCTCGGCCTTCGACGAGCTCAGGCCGAGCGGTGCACTCTCGTCCGCTCGTGCTGAGCCTGTCGAAGCACGAGCGTCGGGTGCCGCGCTTGCTCGGCCTTCGACGAGCTCAGGCCGAGCGGTGCACTCTCGTCCGCTCGTGCTGAGCCTGTCGAAGCACGAGCGTCGGGTCCCGCGCTTGCCCGGCCTTCGACGAGCTCAGGCCGAGCGGTGCACTCTCGTCCGCTCGTGCTGAGCCTGTCGAAGCACGAGCGTCGGGTGCCGCGCTTGCCCGGCCTTCGACGAGCTCAGGCCGAGCGGTGCTCTCTCGTCCGCTCGTGCTGAGCCTGTCGAAGCACGAGCGGGGACGGAGCAGCATGCTCGCGATGTACTAGAATTCACCCGTGCGCATCGCCATCATCGCCATCTACACCGACCCGACCCGCCTCCCGCGCAAGGAGCGCTCGCCGATGCAGTCGGCGGTCCCGGAGATGCTCGCCGGCCTCTGCCCGCCGTCGGCCGAGATCGAGCTCTTCCACGAGAAGGAGGTCGACGTCCCGCTCGACCGCGACTGGGACCTGGTCTTCTTCTCGTACATGCACTCCGGGTACGAGCACGCCAAGGTGCTCTCGACGCTCTTCCGCGCGCGCGGGATGAAGACCGTCGCCGGGGGCCGGCACGCCGAGCTCTACCCCGACGACTGCCTGAGGTGGTTCGACGCCGTCGTGACCGGGGACCCCGAGGCGAACGTTCCGCAGCTCGTGCAGGACGTCGAGGACGGGGCGCTCCGCCCCCGGTACGACGCGCGGGCGGCGCGCTTCGAGGGCCGCCCGTGGCGGTGGGACCTCGTCGACTACCGCCGGAACCGCGTCCGGCTGCCCACGCTCGAGGCGTCGCGCGGCTGCCCGTACTCCTGCGGCTTCTGCGTGCTCACCGGCCGCGAGCGGTACCGGTACCGCCCGGTGGAGGAGGTCGTCGAGGACGTCCGCGCGCGCCTCACCTGGAACCGGAACTTCGGCGGGGCGCTCTCCGGCTGGTTCGGGTTCTACGACAACAACCTCGGTGGCTCGCGCAAGTACCTCCGCGCGCTGTGCGAGGGGCTCGCGCCCCTGCGCAAGACCTGGGGCTGCGCCGTCAGCTTCGACGTGCTCCGCGACCGCGAGACCGTGCGCCTCATGGCGCGCGCCGGCTGCCGGTACGTCTACACCGGGCTCGAGTCGCTCGATCCCGACGCGCTCGCGACCATGAACAAGCCGCAGAACCGCCTGCGCGAGGTCGACCGCGTACTGCGGCAGTGCTACGACGAGGGCGTCGTGCTCTCCTTCGGGCTCCTCGTGGGCAGCGACGGCGACACCAGCGAGTACCTCGAGCGGCTGCCCGGCTACCTCGCCGACCTGCGCTACTTCTCGGTCACGTTCGTCGGCATCATCTGCCCGTACCCCGGGACGCCGTTCTTCGCGGCGCTGGCGCGCGAGGGGCGGATCCTGCCCGAGGCGACCATCCGCGACTTCGACGGTTACACCATCTGTCACACGCCGAAGCGGATCGCGCCGGACGAGCTGGCCGATCACTACCCCCGGATCTGCCGCGAGCTCTCGAGCCTCTCCCGCGTGGCGCGCCACTGGTGGGACCGCCTCGGCGCGAGCGACCTGCCGCGCTACCGGTCGCTGGTCCTCACCTCGGGGCACGAGATCCGCAGCGTGCGGAACCCGGTCGCGAACCCGGCCCGGACCTACGTCGCCGGCCGCGACGCGATCGAGCCGTGGGACGCGGAGATGATGCGGCGGCTCGAGCTCCCGGTGCAGCGGGTGGGGGACGAGACCGACGGCTCAGCGCGCTCGTTCCTCTCGCCCTCGGCGTGAGGTCCGCCGGGGCGCTGCGCCGCGGCCTGCGAGGAGGACGCCAGCCATGATCGCGACCGTCGCGGTGGAGAGGCCCTGGCAGCCCTCCTGCGGATCCCGCGCGACGGGGGTGGCGGTGAAGGTCGCGGTCACGCTCCGGGCCGCGGACATCGTGACGACGCACGCCCCCGCGCCGCTGCAGGCCTGGCCCCAGCCCGCGAACGTCGAGCCGCTGCCGGCCGCCGCGGTCAGCGTGACCGCCGCGCCGCTCGTGTACGTCGCGCTGCACGTCGCCCCGCACGCGATCTCTCCCGTGGAGGACGTCACCAGGCCCGTCCCGGTGCCCGCCCGCGTGACCGTCAGCGCGTAGGTGGCCACGGGGACGAGCGTGAAGGTCGCGGCCACGCTGCGGCTCGCCGTCATCGTGACGATGCACGTCCCGGTGCCGGCGCAGGCGCCGCTCCAGCCGGTGAAGGTCGAGCCCGTGGCGGCCGTCGCCGTCAGGGTGACGGCGGCGCCGCTCGCGTAGCTCGCGCTGCAGGCCGCGCCGCAGGCGATCCCGCCCGTCGAGGAGGTGACGGTGCCGCTGCCCGTGCCCGCCCGGGCGACCGTGAGCGCGTACGTCGTGACGCTCGGTTCGCCCACCGTCACGCTCATCGTCGCCGCGATCGGCCCGATGCTCGAGAGGCGCAGCCCGGACGTCGCGCCGCTCCACCAGTTGCTGTTCGGGGTGGTCGTGGCGTCGAAGAGCGTCTTGTACCCGGCGTGGAAGAGGTCCCCGTCGGCGCCGCCGCGCAGGTTCCGCTCGAGCTCGAACAGCCCGTCGGCCTGCTCGACCGAGAGCCGGTAGTGCCGGGTCGGGGTCATGTCCTGCCAGCTGTTGTCGCCGTCCTCGTCGACGTGCCAGACGAGGAGCCCCTCGTCGGGCGCGCGGGAGTTCCAGCCGGTCTTCTGCAGGTACTCGACGACGAAGTACTCCCGGGGGTTGTTCGGGTTGTCGTAGCGCAGGGCGGTGTCGCCGTTGGGAGGGAGCGCGAAGGTCTGGTTGACGCCGTTCACCCGGACGACGTCGATCCAGCCGGCCCACATGCGGAACGGGGCGCAGGGGATGTCCGTCTCCATGGCGAAGCCGCCCCCGCTCTGGGAGTCGTCGTCGTAGTCGTAGGTGTCCGGCCAGCCGAAGAACGAGTGCCCGAGC
The DNA here is from genome assembly GCA_023411405.1 of Pseudomonadota bacterium. Lineage (GTDB taxonomy): Bacteria > Myxococcota > Myxococcia > Myxococcales > Anaeromyxobacteraceae > Anaeromyxobacter. The sequence continues at coordinate 3,337 of JAEYOU010000203.1, forward strand.
TCGTGGCGGTGCGTGCGGAGCGAGAGGGGCGTCGAGCCCCCCAGGTTGGACATGTAGTAGCGCCGGATCCGGACGCCCTCGGACGTCGTGTAGCTCGTGCCGCCGGCGTGCGGCCACAGCGAGTTCGCCCAGCCGTTCGCGATGACCGCGCCCGCGTAGACGACGGCGAGCGAGCTGAGCGAGCCGTTCACCACCGAGAGCGTGCCGAGGTCGATGTTCGCGTCGATGTACGCGTGGACCTCGGCCATGAGCTCCCGGGCGGCCGAGTAGTCCTGGGTCCCGCCCTGCAGATAGTGCGACGTCGGGTACTGCGCCCGGTAGTAGCCGATCACCGCGTGGCGGACGCTCACGCTCCCGTACGAGATCGTCTCGCTCCACGAGCGGATCGAGCCCCGCGCGTCGCCGTACGTCGTCCCGTTGAAGGCGGCGTCCACCTCGCTCAGGGGGATGGTCGCCGGCCGGTCCGGGAAGTCGACCAGCACGACGAGGCCGGTGACGGTCCCGGTCGGCGCGGCGGGCAGGACGGAGAGCCCCTCCAGCACGGAGGAGCGCGGCGCCGGAGCGGTCCCGGACGGAGCCGCGGCGCCCCAGAGCTGCTGGACGGCCGCGCGCACGCGCTGCCGCCGCTGCGCCGTGCCGTGCCGCAGCC